>SXXZ01000146.1 GCA_005789375.1 Verrucomicrobiales bacterium
CGATACTGCCGATACCAAACTGACTCAGGCTAGGATGCCTCGGACCACTTCGCCACCGACGTCGGTGAGGCGGTAGTCTCGACCTTGGAACCGGTGGGTGAAGCGGGTGTGCTCGATTCCTAGTAGGTGCAACACGGTGGCCTGGAAATCGTTGGCGTGGACGGGGTTTTCTGCGGTGTTGTAGCCGAAGTCGTCGGTGGACCCATAAGTAGTACCGCCCCGGACCCCGCCACCCGCCATCCACAACGAAAAGGCCTTCATGTGGTGATCGCGGCCATAGTTGCCATTGGAGCTGTCTCCTTGGTTCATCGGGGTACGGCCAAATTCGCCGCCCCAAATCACCAAGGTGTCGTCGAGCAGGCCCCGCTGGCGGAGATCCTGCACCAGGGCTGCCGAGGCTTGATCCACCGTCTTGGCTGTCTTGGCAATGTCAGCCGGCAGGTTGTTGTGATGGTCCCAACCCCGATGGTACAGCTGGATAAATCGGACGCCGCGCTCAGCCAGTCGTCGGGCCAAGAGGCAGTTGTTGGCGTACGAAGACTTGCCTGGTTCAGCCCCATACATATCGAGCGTGGCCCGATTCTCTTTCGAGATGTCCATGAGCTCCGGCACGCTGGTCTGCATGCGGTAGGCCATTTCAAACGAGGCGATACGGGTGGCGATCTCAGGATCTCCCACCGCTTGCAAGTGCTCTCGATTGATCTCTCGGGTGCTGTCGATCAACCGGCGGCGGATCTCCGGAGAAATCCCCTGCGGATTGTTTACGAACAAAATGGGTTCGGCCCCGGAACGGAACTCCACGCCTTGATGGTTGGTGGGCAAGAAACCACTGCCCCAATACCGGGTGAGCAACGGTTGATCTTGCCCCTGCCCCGAAGCCAAAACCACAAAGGCCGGCAACTGCTCATTCTCACTGCCTAAACCATAGGAGATCCAGGAACCCATGGCCGGCCGCCCCGCCTGCTGGTGGCCGGTTTGCATGAGGGTGACACCCGGATCATGATTTATGGCCTCGGTGTGCATCGAACGCACCATCGCGATATCGTCGGCAATGGAACCGATGTGCGGGAGCAGCTCGGAGATTTCCATGCCAGATTGGCCGTGCCTATCGAAACGGAAACGGCTGCCCACGCAGTTCAGCGGTTGCCCCATGAGCTGCGCGATGCGTTGGCCTCGCGTCAGGCTTTCCGGCATGGGCTTGCCGTTCATCTTCACCAACTGGGGCTTGGGGTCGAAGAGATCGAGATGCGACGGCGCACCCGATTGGAAGAGGTAGATCACCCGCTTGGCCCGAGGTGATCGGTGCAGCACGCGGAGATCCTTGGGAAGGCTCGGAACCTCAGCAGATGCGCTGTGAGACGATCCCAGCAGCGAGGCCAAGGCGGCGGCTCCGATGCCCCGGGCACCCCGAGCAAAAAAATGGCGCCGCGTCAGATGCAGCGGGATGGAGTCTTCAGTCTTCATATTCATTCGCGGGTGACCGATTCGTCGAGATTGAGGAGAGCGCTGGCGACGCCGGTCCAAGCGGCCAGGTCGGCAACGGGGAAAGCCTGGGTCTTGGCCCCCTGCCCCACGCGCGTGATGGCTTCGGCGGCAGGAATGTCTTTGGTGTAAGCCTCCAGCAGATCCTCCAACAGTCGCTTCAATGCGGCCTGCTCCCGATCGGAGGCCGGTCGGGCCAAGAGGGATTTCATGGCAAAATCAATGCGATCAGAAGAGGCACGACCCGGCGACTCCCGCAAGATCCGCTGGGCGAAGAACCGAGCCGCCTCCAGGAAGGTCACATCGTTCATGGTCACGAAGGCCTGAAGCGGCGTGCAGGTGGACGGACGCTGCACCGTGCACAACGCTCGGTCGGGCGCGTCAAAGGTTTGGAGCGTGGGATTGGGCACAGTCCGCTTCCACAAGGTGTACAAGCTGCGGCGGTACAAGTCTTCACCCTGTCCCAACTGATAACTGTTGCCGGCAAACATCTTCTCTTCCCACAAACCGGGCGGTTGATACGGGCGAACACTGACTCCGCCAATACGCTGGGAAAGCAATCCGCTCACGGCCAACGCGTTGTCTCGCAGCATCTCGGCCGGCAACCGGAACCGAGGGCCACGCGCGAGCAGAAGATTCTCTGGATCGCGACTCAGAACTTCTGGCGAGACCCGGGATGATTGACGGTAGGTGGCGCTGAGCACGATTTGCCGGACGAAGGTCTTCACATTCCAACCGTCTTCGACGAAGCGCCGGGCCAACCAATCCAGCAATTCGGGATGGGTGGGAGGTTGGCCATTGGTCCCAAACTCGTTGGCGGTGCGGACAATAGGATTAGGGAAAAACAACCCCCAGAACCGGTTGACCGCGACTCGCGAAGTGAGCGGGTGCGATGGATCTACCAGCCAACGGGCCAGATCCAATCGATTGGTGCCTGAAACGTATTGAGCCGGAGGCAGGCAACTCGTGGGAACATCGGCCGTGACCCGCTCACCCTTCGAGCGGTAGTCGCCGCGGACCCGGATGTGACTGGCACGCCCTTCCTTCATGTCTTCCATGACGCGCAGCGTGGGAATGGAACGATTCAAGTCGTCGCGACGCTTTTTCTCGGCTGCCAAACGAGCCGTCAACTCCTTCACTTCGGGGATGCGGGTGGTGCGGTAATAGGTCCGCAACTCCAAAGCCTGAGCCGGGGTTCTCTGGTCTATCGGCCGGCGGGCAATCTCACGCAAGGCGACCATCTTCGGATCGCCTGCCTCACGGTCGGTGGCGAAGTAAAACCCGCTGCCACCGGCCCGGTTCACGATCTTCAGCACGAGGTGATTCTCTCCGGTTTTCAGCACCGCCTGAACCTCTTCCTGATTGGCGGCAGCACCGCGACTCGCATCCTTGGCCAGCAACTCGCGGCCATTGAGCCAAACGCGGATTCCGTCATCGCTTCCCAAGAAGAGCGCCTGAGTGCGCACCTGGCTCGAGGTCAAAATGCGGTGCAAATAAGTGGCTCCAAGGTCGTTGGACAAGGCCTGCACCACGCCATCCTTCCAACCGGCTTCGAGGACCCACGCTTTCCGATCGTTGCCGAACACAGCGTCAGCCTGAAACTCCTTCTCCGGCCCGAACTCTCGCTCGAAGGCCACCTTGCCGTCGGGTTCCACGAAGGGACCCACGCGTCGCCAGGGTCCCAACTGAAGGACTCCCGTCAATTCGGTGCCGGCGAGCCACGAGGCCTCCCAGGCGGTCTGGGCCGAGTTCCAGTCCGAGCGTTTCTCGTTCAATTGCTCGGTGTGGCTGGCTTCCAAGGTGCGGGCCGATTCTTGGAGCGCTTTCAGATCGGTCTCCTGGCGGGCCGTCGGAACCTGGATGAACGGCGGAGCTGGATCGCTATCGAGCCCCTTCTCGGGGATGCGGTTGAAGAAATCGTAAAGTTGGTAGTACTCGCGCTGCGTGAACGGGTCGTACTTGTGGTTGTGGCACTCGGCGCACTGAATCGACGAACCTAAGAAGACCGTCCCGAAGGTGTTCACCCGATCGGTGACGTACTTGTTGAGGTATTCGTCGGGGTCAGCGCCTCCCTCCGTGCTCGACATGCCGTTGCGGTTGAAGGCGGTAGCCACGCGCTGATCCAGCGTCGGATGGGGCAAGAGATCCCCTGCTAACTGATCGATAATAAAACGGTCGAAGGTCTGATTGGCGTTGAAGGCTCGGATCACCCACTCGCGGTATTGCCACATGGAGCGTGGGGCGTCGGCATGGTACCCGTCGCTGTCAGCGAAACGGGCCAGGTCAAGCCACGGCACGGCCATGCGCTCGCCATAGGCCTGACTGTTGAGCAAACGGTCCACCAGCTTCTCGTAGGCTTCGCCCGAATTGTCCGCGAGAAACGCATCCACCTCGTCGACCGTGGGCGGGAGTCCGATGAGGTCGAGGCTGACACGTCGCAGCAGTGTCCGGCGATCGGCCTCGGGAGAGGGAGCCAGTCCTTCCTTTTCCAATCGGGACAAGATGAAGGCGTCGATGCCGTTGCGCACCCAGCCCTGCCTTTGAACGGAGGGCGGTGTGGGGTCTTCGGGCCTTTGGTGAGACCAATGCCCCTTAAACTCCGCCCCCTCCTCGATCCACCGACGCAGCGCCTCCATTTGAGGCGCAGACAACTGCTTGCCCGTGGATGGCGGAGGCATGTGCTCATCGGGGTCGGCGCTCGAGATGACTTGCAGCAAGCGGGATCCTGAGGGATTTCCAGGCACCACCGCACGCGCGCCGGAGGCCAGTTTCAGGGTTGCCCCTTCAGGCTGATCCAACCGGAGGCCACCCTTGCGCTTCTCCAAATCGGGCCCGTGACACGGGTAACAGTGCTCAACGAGCAGCGGACGGACCTCCCGGTTAAAATCGATGCGCGTATTCGCGGCACCGAGCACCGACAAGACCTGGGTCCCGAGCAACGCCACGAGCAACGAGGTCATCCACAGTGAGCCGATCTGAAAAACACCGGAACGGAAGAGGTGGGGTTCGAGAGTCATCATCAAATCGGGCTCCAAGGGGTACTGTGAAAATCTAAGATCAAATTGGATTCACGGCCATCCCTTTTCCTCACTCTGGATCGGATGGATCTGACCGAATTTCGACAACCAGTACCACGGGGATGGACCACTCGGAGATCGGTCCCTACCTCGGAGGTCATCGGGCTACATCCAGGGTCCTTCAGCAAACTCAGTCTCACCCATGCACTTCCGAGGTCATCGGGCTACATCCAGGTTCCTACCACAAACTCAGCCTCACCCATGCGCTTCCGAGGTCATTGGGCTACGTCCAGGTTCCTACCTCAAACTCAGCCTCACCCATGCACCTCCCCGGTAGGGACCGAGTCTCTCGGGCCATCCCCTGCTCGCCCGGCAGCCCAAAGAGCGGACGGTGAGACACCGTCCCTACCGACTTGCCGCTACCGGCCTTCCGGGCCCTTAGGCCCCGCTGCCACCTCCGAGGTAGGGCGATTTCTCCGAAAGCGCCGCTCCGGCGAACACGACAGAGATGCGGCACTCTCCATGGCAGGCACTCTCGACAACCCGTGCCACGGGCCGTCCTTGAGACTCTGCGATGAGGCCGCGGAGGTGAGCGTCATTTCGCCTTCATGGCCTTCAAGAGGCCATAGGCGCGTTGGGCCGATTCGCTGCCGGAGGCGATCTCCGCCGCCAACCGCGCCTCGAGCTGCACTGTGGATCCATGGATCGCCAAACCTTGCTCGAAGGTGACATTGGTGGCCGCACGCACCGTGGTCAGGGAAACCACCGCCTTCTCGTATTCGCCACGGCGCAGGGCCTCAGCGGCCATATCCGCGGCCCGCCGAGTCTCTTCCGGAGCATGGGCGAAGGCCCGCTCGATCTGACTGGCCGCTTCCGCGGGTGTGGATGCAGTCTTTAAATCCTCGCCCTCCCGGGAGCCACAGCCGAGCAGCCACCCGCACACCAACAACACTGTGGCACCATTGATGATCCTCATGCGTTCGCTCCTCCAATTCCAGATTTACTCACCCGTCAAAGAGTCGGGGACGCACCAAAAGCGACCAGGACGCACCCCTCGGAAGCCACCAATGCCGGCTTCCTGAGAGTAAGTGCGAAACTTCATGTATTCTATCTGACCGCCGAACATTCCCATGACCGTTCCCGTATTGTGTCGCTGGGTAACCCCTTCATCCGGACGGCTGGCGACATTGTCGAAATTGGAGGGCTGCTTCTCGTCTGCCTCCCAGTACAGCATGGAATTCGGATTGAACTGCAGGAGCTTGTAGGTCGAGAACGGTTCCTTTGGCCCGGTCGAGTACTTTGAGACGGCCCCATTCATCATGTAGCTAGAAACCTTCTGGTCCCGAAGTTTGAAGAGTGGCGTGTTGGTGCGGTCCAGAGGGCAGAAGGTCAACGCTTTGGAATTATGGTAGTTCCACAACAAGCTGCGCTCCACCGTGTGATCTGGCCGATTGGTAGCCACGCGCATGTAGCACCAGTTGGCGACATTGAAGGTGCCCGAACTCCACGAGGTGTAGGGCATGTAGTCCTGATTGTCGTTGGCGTACATCTGCGTCGACAGCAGCAACTGCTTGATGTTCGACAGGCAACGGGTCCGGTTGCCCTGCTCCTTGGCCTTGGAGAGCGCCGGAAGGAGCATGCCGGCCAAGATGGCGATGATGGCGATGACCACCAACAATTCGATTAGCGTGAACGCTTTGCAGCCTTGGCGTTGGGGCAGCAGCTCGACCGTTTCACAGGGTTTCATCGCATTCATGACGGTGACGCGGCTCAAAGTTTCGATCCTATTGCCAACAGGACATTGTCTTTACGACTGTTCGTCCTTTGTCACGCCACAATTGGATGACTCTGCATTACCCACCCAACACAGCGATCGCAGGATCAGCCCAGCAATCACAACAAACCGACTAAACCTTATAGACCGGGCTAGGCACTGCTGTTTCGGCCTCACCCACGCACTTCCGAGGTCATCGAGCTATACAAGCCGGGGTCCTACCACAAACTCAGCCTCACCCATGAACCTCCCCGGTAGGGACCGAGTCTCTCGGGCCATCCCCTGCTCGCCCGGCAGCCCAAAGAGCGGACGGTGAGACACCGTCCCTACCGACTTGCCGCTACCGGCCTTCCGGGCCCTTTTAGGCCCCGCTGCCACTTCCGAGGTAGGGCGATTTCTCCGAAAGCGCCACTCCGGTGAACATGACAGAGATGCGGCACTCTCCATGGCAGGCACTCTCGACAACCAGTACCACGGGGGCGGACCGCTCGGAGATCGGTCCCTACCTCGGAAGTCATCGGGCTACATCCAGGGCAGCACCACGGGGACGGACCGCTCGGAGATCAGTCCCTGCCTAACACGCCCATCGATTCGGCCTTGTTATGTCCGGGACCGGGGCTCCACGGAGACAGCCGAAGCATGAAGTCTCAAGTCAGAGTCCCAACCGCGCTTTGAGATCGCGGGCAACGGTGCGCTCCGGTCGGGCTTCGATCAGGAGGTTCAACAACCGGCGGGCTCCATTCGGATCGGAATGAGCACGCAGCGAGGCTCGGGTAATTAATTGGGCATACCCTGGCGTGAAATCAGCGCTCAAAACAACACTCCGAAGGAAACCCTGCTCCGCTGCCTCGGGGCGTCCTTGAGACTCGGCAATGAGACCGCGGAGGTGAGCGTCACGCGCCTCGAGATAGGCACGGAACCGACGGCACTCGTCGGCCGGTCGCCCGGCACACAAGTCCTGCGGAAACGGACGCTGTACATCGAGAAGCTCCGACAGCAGGGACTGTCCCTTCGGCGGAACCGGGCCCAAGGTCCGGGGGGCGTCGAAGAGCAGAAACGGGTGATCGTCGGTGTTGATCCCAACGCTCTGGGAGTAGGTCTTGAGGGTCTCGGCATCAGCGAACCAGGTGCCCATCACCGGCAGGACCTCGGCCAAGGCCATGGGCTTGAGGGCTTCCCGCAGACTCGGCTGATTCAGACGCCGCTCTAGGGCCTCCGGCGACCAAAGATGGCGTCCTTGCCCGCCGATGAGTCCTATCACCGGAGTGTCGGCGTTGAGCCGCAGCAACAGCGCCGAGGCTTCAGGAAAAACTTCCAGAAACGTGGCGGTGATCATCCTCAGCCCGTCGGCATCGAGCTGGAAGAGCGGTAGCCACTGACAAAAAAGACCGCCGTTCGACAAGCGATCCCGGATCGCCTGGAAGTGCTCTCGAGTGTAAAGGCCCGCCGCCCCATCCCGCGCCGGATGGAACAAGTCGGCGATCACGACATCGTAGCGTTGAGTAGATGCTCGAACGAATCGCCGGGCATCCGCAACCCGTACGGTAAGCCGATCACTGTGGGCATTGTGCGATGCGAATTCAGGCATCACCTCGGCGACTTCGGGCACCAATTCGATTCCCTCGGCCACCAATCCCGGGTGCGCATCGAGGGCGGAGAACGAGATGCCTGTGCCGACTCCCAGGAACAACGCCCGGCGCGGTTCCGGATGCAGGAGCAACGGCAGGTGACCATGGCGTCGCTCAGCCAAGGCGGAGGCGGTGCCACCCATGGTGAAGCGCTGATTAATACGGAGAATGCGGTGCCCATCGGATTGAACCACCGTGGTGACCGTGTCCGAGGGCCCCTCTCTCAAGGTGACGATGCGTCCCCCGGGCGGAGGGGTTTGCAAATGGAGGTCTTTCGGCAGACTCATCAGTGCCACCGCCGCCACAGCCCACCCCGCCATCGCGACCCAACGCAGTCGCCGCCACCCCGGGATCAGCGTCAGGTATCCCAGACCCAGCAAGATCCAACTCCAGCGGGTACCCAAGGCCGGTATCAGGCCGAGCGCCATCACCGCGGGCGCTAGGGCCGAGCCAATCAGGTTCCACGACAGGGCCACCCCCAGAAAACGCGGATGTCTTCCTGCTTCAGAAATCAGCGAGGCGAAGAGCATTCCCATGGCCAGCGCTGGAAGAGCCACCACGGAGCTGGCCACTAGAAATTCTGAAACCATGGCCGGCAGAGCCTGATTTCCTGTGCCGCCACGCAGCATCGAAACCAGCAGCGGCGTCTGACGTAAAACCCATCCCGCGATCGCCACACTCAGTGCCACCCCCGGAAGTAACCACCCCAGCGCGCGACTGGCTTTGGGAGCGAACCGATTTTGCAAGGCCCCGCCCAAGGCAGTGAAGAGCAAATAGGCGGCGAGAATCACCGCATAGGTGAAGACCGTGTTCTCGAAGACTTGCGACAGAAGCCGGGTGGCCAACACTTCGAAGCCAATCCCCAGAAGGCCACTGAGCCACAACGTGGCCCGGAGCCGCGAAGGGCCCAGACGGTCCCCACCCGGCGCCACCGTCGAAGTCACGGGTTCCACCGACCGCACCCCGCGTCCCGTCCACCAGAACAACACGGCACAAAGGCACTGAAGGCCCGCGAATCCGATCACCGATCCAGACAGCCCCCAGCGTCGTTGCACCCACAGCACCGAACCCAAGACGCCCACGACCGCACCCAGGGTGTTCACCGCATACAAGGGCCCCACCCGAAGTCCATCGGCACGGAAACCCGAGATCAATCGTTCCATCGCCGGCATCATGGCTCCTAGACACACGGTGGCCGGGAACAACACCACGCCCGGCAACAGCAGGCTTACGACCCAGTGAAGCCCAACCCCGGGAGCAGGCCCGAGCCACTGCCAGGAGAACTCCGCAACCCACGGCACGAGGAGCACCGTCGCCAGCGCCCAGAGGGCCGTTAGTGCCTCAAGCACTGCACAGCGAATCCCGGGAGACGGCAGGCGATCCAGAGCACGACCGCCCCAACGTGAACCCACCGCGAGTCCACCAAAGAAAGCGGTGATCACCCCTAAGGTGGAGGGTAACTCTTGTCCGAGACCCAGCGCGAACATCCGCGTCCAGACCATCTGAAGACCCAGCGCAGCAGCACCAGACGCACCCACCGCCAGCGTCAGGCCGAGTGGGATTCTAGAAAGTCGGACCGGATGGGATGTGGTCATGGTAACATCAACGAACTCACATCACCTCGATTGTCGCGGCGCTAAGACTGCTTCACGCAGGCAGCGGGAGGTCGGTCATAATGCGCGTGTGGGATCGCAGAGATAACAACTGTGCCAGCGGAGTGTTTCCACCGATGCGCAAGGACTCCTTAAGGGCTTCTTCCTTGCCCACACCCGATGCCAGAACCCACACCTCTTTGGCTGCGGCCAGCACTTGGAACGTCAGGCTCAAACGCTGCGGCGGCGGCTTCGGCCCGATCACTGGGATTACCCAGCGAGAGGAGGAGACCACCGACTCCGGGGCTCCGGGAAATAGCGAGGCCACGTGACCATCTTCGCCCATGCCGAGAAACACCACATCGAGAACGGGCACGCCGCCTGAAGCGGTGCCGGTCACCCGGGCCAACTCGACTTCGGCCAAGTGGGCCGCTTCGTCCGGCGGCAACTCACCACGCAGGCGATGCTGTTGTTCGACTGCGATCCCTGCCGGATCTAGCAAGGCCGTCTGAGCCAGCTTGTAATTGCTGTCGGCATGTTCGGGCGGTACGCAGCGCTCATCACCCCAATGAAAGTGAACCGTGTCCCAACAAGTGCTCCGAGCGGACCCCAGCACATGAGCTGCAGCCATAAATCGACCGGCCACCCGACCGCCCGACAAGGCCACATGGAAGGGCTTTTTCGCCGTGGCGGCGGCATCGACCGCATCCAACCAGCGGCCAGCCACTTGTTGCACCAGGGTTTCGGTGTCAGGAAACGAAATGAGTTCCGATCGATTCATGGGCAAAGGGCACGATTACGGTTTGGGAACCGCGGGAGGATTTTTGGGTTGTTTGGAGACCGGGGAGGCCGCCGGATCCGATACCGCTCGACGCTCCTCGGGCAACAAATCCTTCAGGGTTCCAAAGGGTCTGAACGGAAAGAGCAACAAGGTCGGCACATGAGCCGGACCGGTCACGGGCTCATCCAAGGTTCCAGTGAGTCGGTACTCGAAGAGCTTCTCGAGCGGCGACAAGGCGATGGAAGCCACGGGACCGAACAAAGGCACCCGGCGAAACATCGAACCTTGCACCAGCATGTCGACCTTGTAGTCAAAGGCCACCGATCCGGAATAGCCCAGCGACATCGAGGGCGACTTCATTTGGAGATCGCGAGTGTGGACGGCCCCCTGGGCCAGCGAATACGTGGCCGTTCCCTCCGTGAATCGAGCCTGCCCCAATCCGGAGGACATGCCGTCGAGGATGGAGGAAAACACGCCGAACACCGGGAATCCCCACAGGAATCCATTGCGTAAGGTGGCCTGTCCCCCGCCCTTCCAAGAGGCCGGCTCTGAGGTGAGACCTTCGTCGACGCGGAAGGTTCCCGACAGGCGCCCTTCCAGACGGTTGGTCCGCCCCGACACGCCGGCCACCAACGCACCCAATTCGACGTCCTTCAACTCGGTGTCCATGCGCAGGCGATTGTTCTCATCCTTTCTGAGTTCGAATTCGAGATCCCCCCGAAGACGGCCTCCATAAAAGCCTGCTTGGATATTGGTCACATACAATTGGCGGCCAATAGACAGAACGCTCGCGGAAACCCCCTTGGTTCGAAATTTCCACCACTCGAAGGATCCCTCGGATTCGGCGTCGAAACGAATGTTGTTGCGAGACATGTCTCCGCGAATACCGATCACGCCATTCACATGAACTAGCGGGGGTTCAATGAAATGGTAAGGGCTCATCGTCCGGTGCGTGATGGGGCCAATTAATCGAGTGAGCCGCCACGGATCAAAAACACTGACAGCATTAGTGAACGAGATGAGTCCGACCGCCGCGTCGAAGGCAAACCCGTCGACGGTAACCCACTGCGCCCCATCTCGAGCGCGGGCCTCGCCGACCGACAAAAACCGGTTTGTATAGCCCAGTTTCGCCCGCGCTGAATCCAAATGCTCACCCCGATAAGTGACATTGGTCGTCGCGATTTCCACCTGAACCGTCGTCAATTCTGGAGAGAACCAGCGCCCGCGGATTTCCCCCTTAATTTGGGGCGGTTGGCCGAACTTCAAGTCATTGAACACCCGCTGGGCTCCCGGCTCAGCGATGAGCGGTTGCACGATCTTGGGATCCACCCCGGAAGTCAGTCGGAAGCGGTAGTCTTGAGTCACCTCGTGGCCCTCGTAGTCGAAGACCACCTGACCTTCGGGCCGAACCACCGTCATGCCGGGAATCCGCCACACGCGGTTGGTGTAGGTAAATGCCCCCTTGGCAGAATCCCCCGTGATGCCCCGGAAACTGAAGGACTCTCCCGTGGCCGATCCGGCGATGGTGACGGTGGGTAACACGGTGCCACGCCAGTCGGGATTGCTGTTGGTCCAGGGCGGCAACACCAACCCCAGTTGGGCGGAGATCCGAGGGGCTTGATTCGTCGGCCAGAAAAACTGCCCCAACCAACGCTGGCCGGCCGGCGTGAGCACGGGGATGACTCCGGAGGGGTGGGCCGACGAAGTGGCCTGCACACTCAAGCGTCGCGTGTCCAAATCGCACTCGATGTTACCCGCCACGGTGCCGCCCAAGAGGTCAATTTGCGTGTCCTCCAACTGGGCGCGGGTCGAAGCGAAACGCAACTGGGTCTTAAAACGGTCCAACCGCAGGAGCGGGTGATTCACGGCGCGGGCCTCCACGCTTCCGGCCAGCGCGAACGGGCGGACCCAACGCCAAAATGAGGCATCCTCAGGCCCAGGGCCGAGACCTTGAGGGTGGCCCGTCAACGAGAGTTCCAGAGGGCCGCAGTCCAACCCAGGGCTCTTAAAACCCGGAGCCCGAACCTCCAACTGCGCCTCATGCCATCCCAACAAATCGTGTCCCAGGATCACCTGAGCCGTTGCCTCGTTCAGGCGGACCTCGGGGGCAAGGGTCTTGAATTCGTTCAGGTGGATTTTCAGGGAGGACTGAAACTGAGGGGTGAGCCCCTTCGCAACCAAAGTATCGTTTCTGGGATCCCAGGGACGAACCGGGATGGCGTTGGAAGCCAAGCGCTCGGATTTACCCTCGACCTGAGCGCTGCCCAACAAGAACTGAGGCGTCTGAACCCCCTCCACACTGAGGTTCCAATCGACCTTGGCGGGAAGCACGGCGTCGATCGGTTGGGTAGACTTCAGTTGGCCCCGCAGTCCCCGGACAGATCCTTCGCGCGCCGACACCCCATCTACCTCCCATTGAACGTGCACGGCCAATTGCCCCGGAACTTCGGTGAGTGGACTCATCTGAGCCTCCAACTTCAGGCGCTGAAACGAGCGTTCATTCCAGGTCACCTGTCCGGCCGAAAGTGTGAACTCAGCCGAGGACGCCTCGGGTAAGGCCAAGTCCGTCTGAAATTGGAGTCGAACCTCGGCCGGTGTCTGGAAGCGGATTTCTTCCAGAGTGCGTTGGATCCGAAGCAACGTGGAGCGCCACGCTGGGGAGGTTTGCGCGGGTGCTGGGTCAGAAACCGATCGCAAGGCCGTCGGGTGTTTCAAGATTCCAGAAGCCCAAAACGATCCCACCTCCGTGGTCGCACGCAAATCTTCGACGACCCATTCCTCGGCACCTTCAAACCGAATGCGCGCCTCGACCCCATGGAGGTTAAAACGGGATGCCACACGGTTGCTCTCGACCAGTGGGATGGACACCGCCCCCCCGCGGATCTTGAGTCCCCTCACCTCGGGCTTGAGGGCCAGCACCTGGCCCCAATCCAACGCTAACTGAACTTCTTGCGCCGAAAACTGCTCCCCGCCGAGGTCGCCCAAACGGCCCAAGGTCACCTGTTCGGCCACGATGCCCCGGGTTGCCCGGAAACGGATGCGCTCAAACTCCATGGCCACTCCCTGTTGTCGAAGGGTCTCGAGCAGGCGGTTCTTGAGGCTCTCGGGAATGCCAACTTGGTTCAGGTAGGCTCCCAAGCCGACGATCACGGCCAAAACCAAATAGACGCTGCGCCGCCCCATCCGAAAGAGGCGTCGTGGCCAGGCTCCACGGGACCAGATCGACCGTCGAGTCGGACGATTCTCAGTAACCGGGCCGGCAGCAGGGTTCACGGCTTCGTTTCGTTAGAGGTGGCCGGCGGGGCACTGAACCAAGGGCCGATGTACTCCTGATAGAGGCTCAGCGGAAACTGCGTCAAGATGGCGGGCTCATCGGAGTCGAAGGCGGCCCAGACAAACTGGTTGATGGCATTGCGGCCACCGAACCGGAGATGCAGCGAACGAAAATTACCGCCTTCTTTCTGGGTCAACGTCACCGCGTGGTCGAGTTGGTCGAAGGCGAACTGTTTCAATGCAACGTCGTTCGGGGCTGGAAAGCGACCGATTGGGGCCTGGCCGATGCGGTAGAGTCCTTCGTCGATGGCGGGATCTGGCAGCAACCCCTGCGCGGCGATCACGCCATCCCATCGGCCCAGAGAATTCCGCCGGAGCATCCGCGTGCGCCCCTGTTGACGAATCTCGATTTGGACAATGTTGCTGGGATTGAGGTTCCAGTCTCGGAATTGTGGGGCCGACACGGGCAGGATTTGCAAATCTCCTGCGGCAATGCCGTAAATCCCAAGTTCATCGGACCGACGCATCGAGAGCCGCCGCCCCTCACCCAAGGGGGTCCCCATAGTGAGACGGGTCAGCAATGCCGGGGAGCCATTGGATTTACCGAGGTAGAAGGAGTACTCGCGAGCGGGCTGATCCAAGCCGTAACGGCCCGGGTTGGTCCCCAGGTCGTCCAAGAAATCCTCGATTCGCAGCCGCATGAACCGCTGGAAGGTCTCCCGAACCCAGGGACCATCGGCCAAAAAGCGGCGCGGAGATATGACCCACCAGTTGGTGCCCTGCTTCTCTAAAGTGAAGGGTTCACTGCCCGCCCGCACTTCGAGTCGCTCCAATCCTGCGATCGCCGGCATCAACCGACGATCCCGGTAGGTGGCCAGCGGCCGTTTGAGTGATTCCAAAATGGAATTAGTAATCCGGACGATGTTCCCGAAGTCGGAGCGGCGTACGAGGATTTCTCCCGGAGCATTCGTCGAGGCGCGGCCAAACTGGAGTCTCAAGAGCTCGTTGGTGCCTCGCTTCAAGACCATTTGGGCCGTGGGCTTGGTCAATCCATACTCTTCGGCCGACACGGTGAGCGTGTCGCTCACGAAGGCGTTCACCCGAGAATCCGCCGCATCGGTCAGAAGTCGGCGAATTTGATCATCATTGGCCCGGGCCACCAACGGACGAATTAGACTCCACGTCCCGTTGGTCGTGATGGCCGCCTCAAACTCGGTCTCCCCAAGAATTTCTACACGATCGAAGGGCAGCGAATCGGCATCAAAGAGGCGGCGGTCGCGCCAGTCTTCGGGCGAAGCCGGCAAGGCCTCCAAAAGGCCGGCCTCGGCCGTGAACACCCCGTCTTGGCCGACCTGCTGGAAATAGAACTGACTCCCCATCGGCGTTCGACCGCCAAGGCGCAGAATGTTCATGCCCTCGCGGGTGCGAATGGTGAGCACGTCGGGACGTTCGAGCCCAAAGGCCGCCAGGGCCCCGCGCTGCGCGGTCACCTCGGCACTCGACTGGTGCGAACGGGGTGCGAGATTGCCGATCATCTCCAACAAACGTTCCACGCTCGTCGATTGAACCGGGTAATGGATCGGAGACCTCAGGAACCATCCCGAGTTGGTCCGCTCCAAGCGGATGGCCACATTGGATCGGAGGATTTCGACCGAGATCACCTCACGCGGGTCTAATCGGCGAAAGCGCACCGATCCGGCGGCGCCAGCCACCCGGACCTCATCGCGGCGTTCGGTCATGGCCAGCCATCCCCCGAGCAGGACGGCCAGCAACACCAGCACCCATGTGGTTCTTCGGTTCATCGATGAAATCGCCTCAACCCCGCCTCCGTGCCCAGACAATGAAGCCCAAGATTAACACGCCACCGGGCAACGCTCCGAGCAGGACTCCATACAAAAGCCGCAACTGGGGCTCCGTAAGGTTCAACCGGTATTCCGAAATAGACCGAGGCCCAATGGCCATCGACTGCTGGCGATCCAGCAACCAGTTGACGCAGAGGGCAGCAAAATCGCGATTCCCCAAACTCTGGAGCGGCCCATTGGCCCAAAGCGCCGAATCACCAACAACGATCAACCGTGCGGTGCCGCGGCCCGCACTCAGCCCGCTGACACCACCCTTTTCAGAAGCCACGGCCAAGGGGATCTCACCACGACGGTCTTTGCCCTCAACATAGGAAAATTCTCGTCCGTCAAAATCGGAGAGAGTTCGACCCTCCGGACCGGTCATCACTAGCGCCGTGGTCTTCGGTGCATCGGCAGGCAGGCGATTGGACGGAATCGGCACCACGACGCGCGGCGCCTGAAAGTGAACCTTCGCCCCGGCCCGGGTCAGGGGTGAGGTGACTGGATGGGATCCGTAAGAGTTGGCGACAACATCAAACCCACGCACCGAGGCTTTTTCATCATTGGCCAATTGCGAGGGCAAGAACACGCCCCACTCCTCCAGCAAACCCTCAAGAGGACCCTGACGGCGGAGAGTCTCCAGCGAAAGGGTCACCAGAACTCGGCCACCTCGGTCTAGGTACTTCGAGATGGCGGCCGCTTCTGAAGTGAGCAGCGGTTGCACCGGTCCTGCGACCACCAGCAGGCTGCAACCTTCGGGCACGCCGGCCAGCAAGTTGGTGAAGACCCTCGATTCGACGTTCTTCTCGGCCAACAGCCGGACCCATCGGGAGTATCCATTGCGCTCGTCGTCGGAGGACGGGTCGTTTTCTCCATGTCCACGGAGGAAATACGCACGGGTCCCAGAAGCCTCGGACAATCCAGCCAGTGCCGCCGTGAACAGAGCCTCCCCTCGGAAGGCCACACGGCGGATCTCCTGATTCTTGCCGGCCATCATGCCCTTCACGTCGGCATCGTAGGTGGACATCTCGGAATCATCGACGGTGCGGAACCGTCCGCCACCCGCATCAAAAATGACCAAATCGCCCGTGTTGGCCCCGAGGCCGTAGCGGGTCTTGATAGCCGTCGCTAAGGTGGCATCGCGCACGTAGTCAACGAGTTGGACCGAGATCCGCGGCGACTGCAGAGAATATTCCCGAAGCAAGCCCTTCACGTGCCGGTAAAGGTCGGAAGACGGATCGAACAAGACGATGGCCTTCACCTCGTTGGTGAGTCCGCTCAGGGATGCCACAGTGAGCGGCGACAATTGGGGACGCTGGGAAGAGACCCAGTCATAGCGCCACTGCAGGCGCGTCGCGGCCAGGTAATTGACCATCACCAGAATCGCCAGCAACGCCACCACCCCGATCAACGAGTTAAAACCAGCGCTCCAGCGGCGGCCGGGCTCGTAGCTGGGAGGCAGCACGCTGGAAGGCTCTGTCGTCGGGTCGCTCATTTCCACCTCCGCATTTCGATCACGCGCTGAGTGAGGAACAGGAAGAAAAACGTCACACTCAGGTGAAAGACCAAAGCCCGACCGTCAATAACGCCTCGAGCAAAGTCCTGCATGTGGTGGGTGACCGACAAGTGATCCATCAGGCGTCCCAACCGGTCGCCGGTAGTGTCGGTCTGCGAAAAGCGCAAACTCATCGTCCAAAGTCCGATGCCGATGAGCAGCGAGGTCATGGCTGCGATGATCTGACTACGAGTCAACGATGACGCAAACACCCCAATCGACAGGAAGGTCGACCCGATGCAGGCGATGCCCGTGAGCACCCCACACATGGCCCAGGGGTCCAACAACTGAGGTTGATGGGTCACCTGCCGTAAGACGACCAGAACACCAATCAGTGGAGCCCAACTCAAAAGATAAAACGCCAAAGAACCGGTGAACTTGGCCAGAACCACCTGCCATTCACCGACGGGCGTGGTCATCAATGCCTCATAAGTCCCGAGCGCCTTTTCGGCGGCAAACGTGCGCATGGTGATCACCGGTGTGGTGAGGATCAGGGTCACCCAGAACACGATGCCATCGGCAAAGAA
>SXXZ01000013.1 GCA_005789375.1 Verrucomicrobiales bacterium
AGCCGCGGTTCGGGGGGCGGCGGTCATGTGGGGTTCGGTGGCGGGCATCGCGTGGCCCCAGAACCTGTCGTCACCGCGTCCGAAAATCCAGCAGAGGATGTTTGGTGACATTTGGGATGTGCTTGGCGTGCGGGTGGGAGATCAGGTTCCATGCACGCATGTTGTGGCAATCGTTGCGGTGGGCGGTGGGTATCGCATGGGCGCTGGTTCCGCTGGCGGGTGCGGCGGCGGATGCCGATGCGGCGCTGCGGGCCTTCTACCAGCGGCGCCTAGACACGTCGTTCCGGTTGGAGCCGACCACGGCCACGCTTCTGGGCGATCACCGATTCGACGACCAATTGGAGGACGTCTCAAAAGCCTCCCGGGCCCGATGGGTGGCGGAAACGCGCGCCACGTTGAAGGCGCTGCCCAAGGCGGTGGAGTATCGGGCTCTGAGCCGGGACAGTCAGATTGATTTCGAGATCTTCCGCCACGATCTCCAGGCGTCGCTGTGGTTGAACGACAACACCCGTCCCTTCGAGGAAGATCCCCGGGTGTACGGCAGCTACGTCAGCGACAGCGTGTATTCGTTGCTGGCTCAGTCCACGCGGCCAAAGGAGGAGAATATTCGCAATGCCCTCGCACGGATGCGCAAGATCCCCGCCATCCTCGACGAGGCCGAACGGACGTTGAGCCATCCGCCCCGGTCCATCCTCGAGACGGCGATCCGTCAGAACAAGGGGGCCATCGCGTTCTACGAGTCGGAGGTCTTGGAACTGGCTGGCGAAACACCGCAACGGGCCGAACTTAAGACGGCGGCCATGTCGGTCGCAGCCCGATTAAAGCGGTATCAGGAGTTCCTCGAAAAAGACCTCATGCCCCGGGCGATGGGCCAGTGGCGGTTGGGCCGGAAGCGCTTCGCCCAGAAACTCGAATGGGTGCTCGATGCCGGTGTCGGTGCCGATCAGGTACTGGCCGACGCCGAATCAGAATTCGCCCGTGTGAACGGTGAGTTGCGGGTCATCTCGCGGCAGTTGTGGAGCCGCTATTTCCCGAAGCAGGCGTTGCCGCCGGATGACACCGAAGGACGCCGACTGCTAGTGGCTCGGGTGATCCAGGCCGTGAGCCAGGAACATGGGGCCGCGGCGGACTTGGTCTCCGATGCACGCGCCTCGGTGGACCGCATCAAGACGTTCATCCGCGAACGGGACATCTTGCGATTGCCGGATCCGGACCGCTGCCAAGTCATTGAAATGCCCGAGTTTAAACGCGGTAATTCATTGGCCTACATGGAGTCGGCCCCTCCGCTGGATCCGGCGGCCGTGAGTTTTTATGCGGTCAGCCCGCCGCTGGCCGACTGGGGGCCCGATCGGGTGCGGAGTTTCTTGGAGGAATACAATGAGCACATGCTCCAGATCTTGACGATCCACGAGGCCTACCCGGGGCATTATGTGCAGTTGGAATATGCCAATCGATCCACCTCACCCATTCGTCGCGTGCTGCAATCGGGGGCCTTTGTCGAGGGTTGGGCGGTGTACACCGAGCAAATGATGCTCGATCAAGGCTATGCCGATGGGGACCTGCGGGTGCGGTTGATGCAGCTCAAATTCTACCTGCGGGCCGTGGTCAATGCGATCCTGGACCACCGGCTCCATTGCAGCGGCATGACCGACGAGGCTGCTATGAAGTTAATGGTGGAGGGTGCCTTTCAGTCTGAGGGCGAGGCCCGCCTCAAGCTCATTCGCGCCAAGCAGACCAGCACGCAGCTCAGCACCTATTTCGTGGGGCGGATGGCTCATTATCGGCTCAGGCAGCAGATCGAGCGGGAGTTGGGCGAGCGGTTCGAACTGGGGCGTTATCATGAGGCCGTGATCTCGCACGGATCGGTGCCGACCAAATACCTCCTGGAATTGGTCCGAGCCCGATTGAACGAAGCGCGTTGAAGGAGTGTGAGAATTGTTGCCTGGAAGGAGGCGAGGAGGAGCTTCTGAAAGCTCCCTCAATTCCTCCTGCGGTTCTGCACCCTCCGCTCCGCTCCACTGAAACGGTTTAATGGGATCGGTTGCGCCGCCGGCATTGTCTTCAGCAAGAGCTTGGTTGTTGGCTCGTTGCGGACCGCCCACGGGCCAGCTCCGGGCTCTCAGTTTGCTTCGCGGACGAATCCGCGGAGATATCACGTTCCTTCGAACTCTATCGCTCCGGCTCAGCGCATCAGGAGGACCACTCGGGAGTGGGCAAAGATCACGTCGGGATCGCGTTGCAGTGCTTCAAAGTAGCTGCGGGGAAAACCATGGCCTTCTTCCGAGGCGACCAGCAGGCGGCGGGTTTGTGTGAGCAGGTCCAGAGCTTCGTTGGGTGAGAGGGGAATACGCCGATCTATAGCCTCGTCGATGGTGACGATCAGCCGAGAGAGCGGCAGCAACCAGGCAAACCAAGGGTCACTCGAGAGCAGTTGCAGGAAGTGATTCGGGGAAGAAATTGGCCCCATGGCGACTTCGTAGCCTACCCGTTCGGAATCGACGAGGGTCTTGTGGAGTTCTAGCAAAGCCTCCCGGACTTTCTGAAGTTGGGGATGGGGTTGGAGACGCGACACGCATCAGGGTCTCTCGAAAACTCCGGACAGGCAAATCGGAGGCTTGTCTCAATGACTCCGGCCGAGATGCCCTTGCAAGGATGCCGCCCGGGGACTTCCGAGGTAGGGACCGATCTCCGAGCCGTCCGTGTCTGCGGCGGAGTAATCTCTGCGGCGTTCTGTGTCTGCGGACGTGGCGCTTTCGGAGAAATCGCCCCACCTCGGAGGGACTTGGGTGAGGTGGGTTTTTCAGTCACTCGTATGTAGCCCGGGGACTTCCGAGGTAGGGACCGATCTCCGAGCGGTCCGGCTGGTGAGTTGGCCAATCTGATTGTGGATGACCACAGGGGTGTCGACCCGCTCACTCTCCTCCGGCCACTACTTCGGAATTGCCTCCGCTTTCCATACGGGCGTCGAGAGGTTCTCCTCAAGCCGCACCCCCAGAACACACCAAGCCCTCCCTAGGTCGAGCAAGCATCCAAGCGACTCCTCCGGTGTCACCACCCCCTTTTCCACCGCAAAAGGCGAGGAACCGTTTTTGCGGTCTGTGCGGATCGAGTTTCCGATGCCAATCGCTCTTGGTTTGGAATAGATTTCAGGCCTTCTGATGAAGTTTGTTTCGACGTTATGGATCCTCGCGCTGTGTGCGGGGTTGGGATGTTCACAGGAGGCTTCCGTCTCGCGTGTCCCCAAGGCACAGGCACCGGCACCCTTTCCAGTGACAGTGGCCCCGGTGGTGATCCAACCGGTGGACCGAACCCTACCCATCGTCGGCACGTTGTACGCCAAAGATTCGGCCCTGGTTTCTGCGGAGGTGGAGGGCAAGGTGGAGCGCACTCTTGTGGAGTTCGGAGACCGGGTGAAGGCGGGTCAGGAGTTGGCTTGGATTGATACCGATTCCTACACGGCGTTGGCCCATCAGGCCGAGGCACGGGTGGAGCAATCGAGGGCACTGGCACATGGGGCCGAACAGGAACTGCATCGACAACAAGTACTGCTCAAAACGGGTATCGCCGCTCCGGCAGATTTGGATGGGGCCGAGGCTCAAGCCGACCAGACTCGCGCTGCGTTGAAGGCGGCGGAGGCGACCCTGGCCGTGGCCCGGTTGAATGTCGACCGGAGCCGGATTCGCGCCCCGTTTGATGCGGCTGTGGCCGATCGGATCGCTTCGGCCGGCGACTTTGTGCGCCCCGGTTCGCCGATGTTCCGCATGGTTAATGATGGTGTCCTGAAGTTCATCGCCCAGGCCCCGGAGAGCTTCGGTCCCCAGGTGGTGCGCGATTTGCCCGTGGTGTTTACAGTGGATGCCTATCCTGGCCGGCGTTTTGAAGGTCGGGTGTTCTTGATCAGCCCTCAGGTGAATCTCACCACCCGAATGTTTGATTTTGGTGCCTTGGTTCCCAATGCCGAACGCCTGCTCAAGGCGGGCACTTTTGCTCGGGGTGAATTGGTTCTGGAGCGGGCCGTTCCGACCCGTTTGGTCCCAGTGGTTTCAGTGCTTTCCTCGTCGGGAGTTTCTCGGGTGTTCCTCGTGAAGGGAGGAGCAGCCCAATCGCGGGTGGTGAAGACGGGCCGGGTCTTGGGTGATCGGTTTGAGATTGTGTCGGGCCTTTCCGAGGGAGAATCGGTCGTCACCAGCGGTCACTTAAAATTGGCCGATGGCATGGTGGTGGAGGTTCGGAGATGAGCACTTCAACGGGTATCGACGGGACGGCTCGTCCACAACCTAAAGAACAGGTCCCGGGGGGCGGGCTGGCCGATATCTGCATCCGGCGGCCCGTTTTCGCCACGATGCTCAACGTCTTGTTGATCGTTGTGGGGTGGTTTGCTTTCCGCGAGTTGGGAGTCGAGCAAATTCCCAATGTGGAGCTGCCCATTATCACCGTCAGCACCACCTTGCGGGGGGCCTCGCCCGAGGAGATCGAGACCGGAATCACTCAGCCGATGGAGGAGATTATCAACACCGTGGAAGGCATTGAGGAACTGAGTTCCTCCAGCCGGGAAGGGGTGTCTTCGATCACGGCGCAGTTCTTCTTAGAGCGGAATCGGGACCTGGCCGCCCAGGACGTCCGGGACAAGGTCAACTCGATCCTGTCGCGACTCCCCCCGGGTACGGAGGCGCCCATCGTGGACAAGTTCGAGGTGGATGCGACCCCAGTTTTTTCGGTAGCAGTCAGCTCGCCCCGGGACCTCAAGGAGTTGACCTTCTTGGTGGACCGCCGTCTCAAGGAGAACTTGGAAACTGTGCAGGATGTTGGGGCGATCCAATTGATCGGATCGCGGGTGCGGGCGGTGCAGGTGGCCGTGGACCCCGATCGCCTCCGCCAGTTCGGCCTCGATATCGGTGATGTCCGCAGGGCCTTGATGGAGCAGAACGTGGAGATTCCGGGTGGCCGGGTGCAGCAATCCGGCCGCGAGTGGGTGTTGAGAACGCTGGGTAGAATGGCGACGGTGGCTTCCTTCGAGCGCCTCATCATCGCAGATCCGGGTGGGCAACCCATTTACCTCGGTCAGGTGGCCAAGATCACCGATGACATCGAGGAGCCTCGGACGTTGTCCCGGCTGAATGGCACCAACTCGATCACCTTGGTGGTTCGCAAGCAGAGCGGATCCAACACCGTTCGGCTGATCGACGCTCTGATGGCTCGGATGGCCGAGTTGAAATCGGTGCTCCCGCCGGATGTCACGTTGACGGTCATCCGCGATCAGTCGCGCTTTATTCGGCGCAATTTGGGTGAGGTTTCCTTCCACCTGGTCTTGGGCATGGGGCTGGTGGCCCTGACGGTCTTTGCGTTCATGCACGACTGGCGCAGCACCGTCATCGCGAGCATCGCCATACCGACCTCCATTGTTGCGACCTTCGCTCTCATGCGGGTGATGGGGTACACCATTAACAATTCCACCATGCTCGCGTTGACCTTCGCCGTCGGCGTGGTGATCGATGATGCGATCGTGGTTTTAGAAAATATCTATCGGACCATGGAAGAGCATGGGTTGGGCCCGCTGGAGGCAGCCCGTCAGGGCACTCGCGAGATCACGCTGGCGGTGCTGGCGACCACGTTGTCGCTGGTGGTTATCTTTCTGCCGCTGGCCTTCATGAAGGGTCGCACGGGCATGTTCTTCAGCAGTTACGGGGTGACGGTGGCCTTCGCCATTCTGGTATCGCTCTTCGTGAGTTTTACCCTCACGCCGATGCTGGCAGCCCGCTTTTTGCGCAGATCTCGCGACGAGGCCGATCGCCTCAAGAAAGCCCATGGCGGGCCTTGGATGATGTGGATCGGCCATCAGTACTTGGTCGTGCTTCGGTGGAGCTTGCGCCACCGGTGGGTGATTATGTCGTTGAGCCTGGCCTGTGTGGTCTCCATCTGGCCGCTGCTTAAGGCCAGTCGGTTCACCTTCATGCCCATGGATGACTCCAGCGAGTTCGAGGTCAACCTCACGCTTCCGGAAGGCAGTGGCATAGAACAGGCGGCTGCACTGACCGCTGAGATCGAGCTACAGCTTAAGGCCCTCCGCATCGAAAACCAGGTGGCCGTCACCGATACCTTGGTCACGGTGGGACCGGTCAGCGGCCGGGTGGGCAAGGGCGAGGGAGATGTGACTCAAGCCAATATCTACTGTCGCCTCCCGGAGTTGGGCGGGCTGATTGAGCAGCTGCGGGGTAAGTCTCGCCGCTGGGGGCAATTGGAGGCGATGACCAAGGCCCGTGGTGTGGTGGCGCGGTATCCGGATGTGCGCTCCTCAGTGGGGGCTATTTCTCCTCTGGGCGGTGGTGGCGGCCGTAACGCGGAGTTGTCCTTTAACCTGGTGGGGCCCGACTTGGAACGCTTGACGACCTACTCCGAGGCGCTGGTTAAGGAGTTGCGCCAAAACCCGGGCCTGTCCGATGTCGATACGACCTTGTCCAACCGAAAGCCCGAGCTGCAAGTCCACATCGATCGGGATAAGGCCAGCCAGTTTGGTCTGCACATCACCGACATAGCGGCCACGCTGCGAACCTTGGTGGGCGGGGAAATCATCGGGGTGTTTAAGGAGAAGGATGAACAGTACGACGTGTGGCTGCGAGCCGATGCCGCCCATCGAGGGACCGCTGAGGCGTTGCAACAGGTGTTCGTCCGCACTCGTCCCAGCAGCGCTTCGGGGGCACGGCCCGAGATGGTGCCCTTGGGCAATTTTGTTCGATTTGAAGAAGCCCGTGGCCCCAATCAAATTGACCGTTTCCAGCGTCAGCGCCGCGTGACCTTGGTGGCCAATCTGGGGACTTATTCGCTGGGCGAAGCGGTGCAAGAGATCGAGCGGGTGGTGGCCCAGATGGATCTACCGCCGGAATATCAGATGGTGATGGTGGGGCGCGCCAAGCAGTTGCGGGAGACCTTGACCAATTTCCTGATGGCCTTCGTGGTGGCGGTGATATTCATGTACATGGTGTTGGCGGCCCAGTTTGAGCACTTCATTTATCCCATCTCGATCTTGTTGGCTGTGCCGTTGTCGTTGCCCTTCGCGTTGGCTTGGATGGTCTTCATCAATGAGCAGCTCAATATTTATGCCATTTTCGGACTCTTCATGCTCGTGGGCATCGTGAAGAAGAACGGCATCATGCAAATCGACTACACCCGGGTGCTTCGGGAGCGGGGAATGCCTCGAGATGAAGCCATCCTCGAGGCCAATCAGGTTCGGTTGCGCCCTATTTTGATGACCACGCTGTTGCTGGTGGCGTCGATGATTCCTATCGCGCTGGGCGTGGGCCCGGGGGCGGCGGGGCGGGCCTCGATGGCCAAGGTGATCATTGGCGGACAGATGCTCTGCTTGCTTCTCACGCTCCTGGTTACGCCGGTCAGCTATGCCATCTTCGACGACTGGGGCCGTCGGTTGCTGCGGCGCGGGCCTAGTGGCTCTTAAGAGCGGCGGTTCAAGCGCATCCGGCCTAACGATTGAGAACGAAGTTCTCGGGTGGCTGTGGCAACGGGTTTTCCTGAGTTGAGTGGCCGGGTCGTTGTCATGCCATCAGGAGGGCACGCACTTCAAGTTCAGGGACCGTAGACTTCAGCAAGTTTGGTTTGAGGTGGCCTGCGTGGGGCGGTTGGAGAAGTGTTGCGAACGATTTCCCATGCGAGACCTTGCGCCGACTATTCCGAGTCCTGAATCCACCAGAGTTTTCCGGGTGGGAGCTGTGCAAATGATCTTCGCCGATTCCATGGCGGCCAATTGGGCGAAGATTGAGCGGGCCGCCACCGCGGCGGCGCGAAAAGGTGCGGATGCAATCCTGTTCCCGGAATGCGCCACGACTGGCTATGCGATGGATTTCGGGAACCTCCAGCCGAGTGCTGTGGATCAGGCCTTAAACGCCGTTTCCCAACTGGCCGCCGATTTGCGGGTGCAGTTGCTCGTGGGGAGCCCGGTCTTTCGCAGCGGACGGCTTTACAACGCCTTGTTGGTGTTCAATCGATCCGGTCGGTTGGTGCATGCTTACGCCAAGTGCCAGTTGACGCCGGCAGACCGTCAGTGGTTTTCAGCCGGTGAGGATATTTCGCTCTTCGAACTCGATGGCATCGCTGCCTCCACCTTCATTTGCCACGAGCGGCGGTACCCCGAATTGCCCCGGATCTCCGCGATGGCCGGCGCCCGCATTGTGTTCCATCCGAATGCCGGGATGGATTCGTTAGCGGTTTCCCGCAAGAAGCGAGGGGGGCGGGATGGGATGGCGGTGCGCGCCTTCGAGAATGCGGTCTACTATGTTTTTGCCAATTCGGTGGGTCCGCAAGGTCAGGGCAAATGGTCCGCCGGTGACTCGAAGATCGTTCATCCTAGTGGCAAAGTGCTTCGGATCGCCAACAACCAGGACGAAGCCACCTTGATCGCCGATTTGAAAATGGCCGATGCCACGGGCCGGTACGCCTTGGAAAGCCTGGAGCATCCCCGTTGGCTGGCTGCGCATTGGAAATCCATCCTGCCAAAACTCGTGCGGAAGGCCCGGCGGACGGATGCTCTCTTCGAGAAGCGCTTTCCGGGTCGCTCCGTCTGATTGTTCGGTGTCGATTTTTTTTGAAGATTTCTTGGGCAGGAATCGCATCCGGCCGAAAACACCCTTCCAAAACGGCCCTGTTTCCCGCAATTTTACACCCTTGGCTATGTTTACTGGCACTTTCACGGCATTGGTTACCCCGTTTCGCGATGGAGAATTGGATGAAGCGGCCTTTGAGAAATTGGTCCGCTCCCAGATCAAGGGCGGGGTGGATGGGATCGTTCCCATGGGAACCACCGGTGAGTCTCCGACACTGGATTATGACGAACACCTGAAAGTGATCGAGTTGGCCGTGAAGTTTTCGGGCGGCAAGTTGCCGGTGTTGGCCGGCACGGGTGGCAATTCTACTCAGGAGGCTATCTTCCTGACCCAAGAGGCAGAGAAGCTCGGTGTGGATGGTTCACTCCAGGTGGCTCCGAGTTCTTAATTGATGCAATACGATCAAGTGCAAGATTTGCTATATATTCTTTATTTCCCTCTCGCCCAAAAAGAAACCACCGGCTTCGATATTGCTTAAGTAAATATGGGTGAAAA
>SXXZ01000147.1 GCA_005789375.1 Verrucomicrobiales bacterium
CGATGGGACCACGATGAAGAACACGGCGACACCGACCGAGAAGTAGAACAGGAAACGGGCCGGAACCGGAACAATCAGGGCCAGCAAGATTCGGGCATCGGGCTCGAGCCGGCAGAAAATCGCCAGGAAGGTCATGAGCCCGGCCGATGCCCCCACCACACTAGAGGAGAATACACCCGGAAAGGCCGCGCTAATCCCCAACTCCAGCAAACCACCCACCAGACCACCGGCCATCCAAAGGCCCAGCATTCGTCGGCCACCAAACGCCGCCTCGATGGGTCGTCCGAACATCCAGATACCCAACCCGTTGAAGAACAGATGGGGGAAACCGCCATGCAAAAATTGGAAGGTCACCAGCTGCCAAACCCAACCCGATCGCCACACCCGATCGGACAATTCCCCGTACGTCTGCAACGGCCGGCCCAGGTAGGTTTCGGCAATGGCGTTCGCGGCGAAGACCACCACCAAGGCGATGAGGAGCATCACCGTCCAAGAGAGACGCGTTCCATAGTCCTCTTCCCGCATGTAATCCCGATCTGAGAGCATTGCGCTTAACGATAGTCTGAGCTGGGCCCATTTTCCAATGCGGATCCACTCGCGCCGAATTCACCGCGTGCTGAGCCAGAGATTCCGCTGAAGCGCTAGGGCGACGGCCAAGCCTCCGATAAAGCCTCCGAGATGGGCTAGATGAGCAATGGGACCCACCACAAAGACGGCACCCAAGGCGCTGATGACGATCCCTCCCAATAGAACAAACTTCGCCCGGATCTCCATCGGAATGACGAAAAATAGCAGCACCCTCAGACGTTCCTCAGAGTGCAACGCTCCGAGGGCTGCCAATAAACCGCACAATCCTGCTGATGCACCCACTACGGGTACTCCAAAGGAATCCGGCATCATCCAAGCGCCCACCATATGAAGAATGCCGCCCAGAGTTCCGCTGGCGAGGTAGAGCAGGACGAAACGCCACCGCCCCAGGGTCGTCTCCATAACAGGACCCAACGAGTTCAGCAGAAGGAGATTCATGCCCAAGTGAATCCAGCCCCCATGCAGGAACTGAAAGCTCAGGCATTGCCACCAGGCTCCCCGTTGCAACCCTTCGAGGCTCAGGGCGTAATTCAATTCAAACCAATGCCGACGGCCGGGATCGACCCAGTCGAGCCATTGCTCGTAGGCGAAGAACACCAGATTCAGCGCAATCAACACCCGGGTCGCTCCTCGCTCCAACGGCAGCGGCTCCCTGCGTGGAGGCAGCAAGGGGGGAGGAGATTTCATGACGGCTGAGGAAGCGGCCGAGGAATTCAGTCTACCGACACCATCGCCTTGATGACCCCGGTCTCGGGTTTCAACCAAGAGGGAAACTGACCAATCATTTCTCCGAAGGCCGAGCGATGGGTGATCCACGGCCGGGTGTCGATCCGACGCGCATCGATGTGGCCGATGATGCTACGGAAATCCTCTGGGAGAGCATTGCGGCTTCCCAGAATGCTCAGTTCCCGGCGATGCAAAATCGGGGCATGGGGGAAACTCAAATCAGCCTGAGTAATTCCCACATACACCAAACGTCCGGCAAACGCGCAGAAGCCCAGTGCCTGGCTCATGGATTTGTTAGACCCGGTGGCATCGATGACTACCTCGGCCCCGTTGCCGTCGGTCAGCGTCTCGACCGCTGTGAACTCGGAGCCGTCGGCCCGGGTCAGTACGGTGTCGGTCACTCCCATGACGTCTCGGACGAAGGCCAGGCGTTGCTCGTTCATGTCCATCACCACCGTCCGAGCCCCGCTGAGTTTGGCGAACTCGATGACACTCAATCCAATCGGACCGGCCCCGATCACCAGGACCGTCTCGCCCGGCTTCGGCGCGGCGCGGAACACAGCATGACTGCCAATGGCGAGGGTCTCGACGAGCGCCAACTGTTCGAAATCTAGAGAAGGCCCCACATGGAGTTTGCGAGCTGGGACCGTGTAGTATCGCCGAAGGCCTCCGTCGCAATGCACGCCCAGGGTCTGGTTGTGATGACAACAATTGGTGTGACCCCGGCGACAGGCATGGCAGTGCTGGCAATTCAGGTAGGGCTCGACGCTGCACCGATCTCCGGGACGCACGTTCGTGACCCCGTCGCCGACGCTCACCACTTCGACGCCCAGTTCATGCCCAGGAATCCGCGGGTAGGAGAAGAAGGGCATCTTGCCCAAGTAACCTCCGAGGTCGGTGCCACAAATGCCCACTTGATGAACGCGGACCACGGCCTCACCCGGACCGGGAGCGGAGGGTTCGTCGATATCGATGACCCGGAATGATCCGGGCTTTTCCAGTTGAATGGCCTTCATACGCGGGGATTAGGTCGCGGATCGATGGGCGATGTCCGCGGGTTCAACAACTGAAGGGAAACCCCGCCTGCGAGGCGAGAAAATCGTTCCAGATTGCCAACCACGATTCTGTTGACGCCCCACAGCCAATGGAACAGCTTAATCATAACCCCAATGAAATTGTTGTCCCAAACCCATCGACCCCCTCGCTGTGGCTTCACGCTCATCGAGTTGCTCGTCGTCATCGCCATCATCGCCATTTTGGCCGGCATGCTCCTGCCTGCACTGGGCAAAGCCAAATCCAAGACCCTTGGCATCCAGTGCATGAACAACAACAAGCAGATGATGATGGCTTGGCGACTGTACGCCGACGATAATCAGGGTCTGCTTGTCAAATCTCTGGCTGGCGGACCCGAGGACAACTTGCGTGTCCTGCTAGTGGCTGGAAGCGCCAGCGATTCTCCGACCAACACCATCGACAAGAGCCCCCTGATGAAATACATGGGCAACGCTCGCGAGGTTTGGAAATGCCCCGCAGATCGAACGACTCGGATTGAAGCCGGCAAGAAGGTTCCGCGCGTCAGAAGCCAGTCGATGAGTCAGGCGTTTGATTATGGTGGGTGGTTGCCGGCGCCTCCGTACAAGACTTACGGGCGACTGGACCACATTGTGAATCCAACCATGACTTGGGTGTTGGTGGACGAGCATCCCGACAGCATCAACGACGCGGCCTGTGCTGTTCAAATGGTGCAGCCAGATGCTAAGTCCGGAAATATCATCGACTTCCCGGCTGCCTATCACAACGGAGCCGCGGGCTTCTCCTTTGCTGATGGCCATTCGGAGATTCATCGGTGGGTTGGCAGCAAGATCCGAACATTCGGCCGAGGCAGCAACACCGGGTTGAATGTCCCAGCGGGAGATTCCCTCGTCGACGCGAAATGGTGGTCGAGTGTGACCACCGTGGGTCCGGGTTATCAGTGAGAACGGTCCGATAAGACACCCGGACCCAGACCATCCGGATCAAAAAAACGGGAGTGGAAGGCGCTGAGCCCCACTCCCGTTTTTCTTGGTTTACTCCCAATGCCCGCGAGCGAGCTCCGTTATTTCTTGGCCTTGGTCGCCTTGACCTTGGCTTGGGGCTTTTCGGGGATCGACGGCTGAGACTTCTGTTGCCAGTCGGCGATCGCTTCATTGGCCCAGATGTCTGCAATGGTCTGACGGCGACGCACCACCGAGGTCTTCTTGCCGTGGACCAAGATCTCAGTCGGCAATGACCGACTGTTGTAGTTGGAACCCATCACCGACCCGTAGGCGCCGGCGCTTAACAGCGCGAGGGTGTCGCCTTCCCCGACCTTCGGCAGCGGACGATCCTTGGCGAAGTAGTCACCACTCTCGCAAACCGGCCCGACCACGTCGGACGACACCTTAGCCCCAGCCTTCTTCGTCAGCGGCACGATTTCATGGAAGCTGTCGTAAAAAGCGGGCCGGATGAGATCGTTCATCGCGGCATCCACGATGACGAAGTTCTTCTTGCCGGTCTTCTTGATGTACTCGACCCGGGTGACCAAGGCGCCCGCGTTGCCGCTCATAAACCGACCCGGTTCGAGGAGAATCTTCAGGCCCAAGGGCTTGAGGAGCGGGATCAGCGTCTTTGCATACAAGTCCGGAGTGAGGATCTCCCGGCCAGCAGCAGTCTTCCACCAGGCAGCGTCGCCCGAGGCAAGGGCATCTTGATAAACAATGCCAATGCCGCCCCCGATACTGAAGAAGTCGAATCCATGGCGGGCATTGAGCTTGGTCACCAGCGGCGCGACCTTCTCGACGGCCTGCCGGAAAGGCTCAACATCGGTCAACTGGGAACCGATGTGCATTTGCAAACCCCGGAGGCGGATGTTGGGGAGCTTGGCAGCCCGAGCGTAGACGGCCTCGATAGATTCAAACTGGATGCCGAACTTGTTGTCGTAAGTGCCAGTGGTGATCTTGGCGTGCGTGTGAGCATCGACGTTCGGATTTACCCGCACGGCCACCGGGGCGATTTTCTTGAGCTTCAACGCCACCTTGCTGATGCGCGCCAACTCAGCCTCGGATTCGACATTGAAGCTATAAATACCCTGCTTCAGAGCGAACGTAATCTCCTCCTCGGTCTTGCCCACTCCAGCAAAGACGCATTTGCCAGGATCACCGCCAGCGGCAATGACTCGCTGAATCTCACCAGCACTCACCGTGTCGAACCCGCCTCCGAGGTCCGCGAAAGTGCGGATCACAGCGAGATTGGAGTTGGACTTCATAGCGAAGCAGATCAGGTGATCCACGGACGCCAATGCGGTATCGAGCTTGGAGTAGTGGTCGGACAGGGTGGCCTGTGAATACACGTAAAGCGGAGTTCCGTGCTTTTGGACTAGGTCCGAAAGCGGGACATCCTCGCAGAAGAGTTCCCGACCGACATAGCGAAACGAATGCATCGACGGGTTTTGTGCCACAGAGCAGACCCGGAGATCAACCGCGACCCTAGTCTTCGACTCCAGTATATGAAAAAAGGCGGCAGGAAACCCGCCGCCTTTATTGGCTCTTGAATAGCTCCGGCTCTAATCCGGACCGAGATGCGTTAGGCTCCCATGCCGTCTTCGAAGCTGCCGCCTGCCTGCGGGAAACAGAGATTTTTGGCGACGTAGGCAATGCCATCGGCCGAACAGAAATCCAGAGCCTTGTGAGCGCTCTCGGCCTCGACCACCAGCGGGGCCGATTCGCAGCCGTGCAGCTTGCAGTAGCGGTCTTGGTAGCCCACGGCCAGGAGCAGCTCGACATAGCGCTGCATGTTGAGGTCACCACTGCCGAGGTCGGTGAACTGCATGGCCCGACGGGTCCAGTTGGACTCCATGGTCCGCAGCGGGAATCCCGGGCGGA
>SXXZ01000148.1 GCA_005789375.1 Verrucomicrobiales bacterium
CACCGGCTCGGGTTGGATGCCGCAGAACATCTCATAGTCGATGAGTTCGGTGACCGAGGGATTCGGTCCGCAAAGCGGGCACTTCGGGTCTTTCCGGAGCTTGAGTTCCCGGAACTTCATGTCGAGAGCGTTGAAGAGCATCAATCGCCCGATGAGCGAGGTTCCCTTGCCCAGAGCGAGCTTGAGGATCTCGGTGGCTTGGATGCAGCCGATGATGCCCGGGAGGACGCCCAGAACGCCACCTTCGGCACAACTGGGAACCATGCCGGGCGGGGGCGGCTCAGGATAAAGGCATCGGTAGCAGGGCCCACCGAGATGCGGAGCGAAAACGCTGGCCTGACCCTCGAAGCGGAAGATCGAACCATAGACGTTCGGCTTCTTGAGCAGCACGCAGGCGTCGTTGGTCAGGTACCGGGTCGGAAAATTGTCAGTGCCATCGACAACGATGTCGTAGGGGCGGATCAGGTCGAACGCATTGTCGGCGGTAATCCGGACCTTGTGGAGGTCGACCTGGACATTGGGATTCAGCGCATGAATGGCGACCTTGGCCGAGTCGGCCTTGGAATGCCCCACGTCGGCATCGGAATGGAGGATTTGCCGTTGAAGGTTCGAATAATCGACCGTGTCGAAGTCGACGATGCCCATTCGGCCGATCCCTGCGGCGGCCAGATACATGGCGATAGGCGAACCCAGACCGCCCGCCCCGATGCACAGGACGGAGGTGTTGCGGATCTTGCGCTGACCGGCCAGGCCGACTTCCGGAAGGATCAAATGGCGGGAGTATCGGCGAATCTCCTCATTGGTGAGCTCAAACATACGAAAGAAGAGGAAGTTAGGCCGTTGCCCGCCGACGCGAAAGAAAAGTTTAGGTTTTGCCGAAGGATCTTAAGAAGGCTCTTCAGCCCTAGGAGTCTGCTTTGAGATCCAATTTTCGATTCCGGCCTGAGGTTTGCCCACAGACTGATCTTAACCGGAACGTTTTTCTGTTGGGAGACCGGGGAATAGCGTGGTGGATTCTTTCGCAAGATGCGGTGAGAGCGAAACGCGGGCCTTGTCAGTGACGGTGTGAAAACCGATGAAACCTGCCGGTTTGAAAATCACTGATCCCAGACACTCAACGAATCATCGATCCGACCTCAGTTTGTCAGTTGCCCGATGCAATTCTTATCAAGTCGGGTGGGCCCCGGACGCGCTCGGCCTCCTCTGGAAGTAGGAAGAAATGCTGGAGCTTATCCGCAAAGAAAACGAATCCGAGGATCCGGCAAAAGCGCGGATTTCAAACCGGCCATTTTCCGTGGATTCCGGGACGTTGATGAGAGGGCCTTGCATGGGTTCGTGGTTGAGGTTCGTAACGAGCCAACAGCGACGCTCTTGCAGGAGAAAACGCAGCCACCACGACGGATCTAGTTGAAGCGTTGCAGTTTATGAATGCGTGCAGGTGGCTTCGTGGATCTTGCGAGCAGCCTCCACCGGATCGGCGGCCGCATAAATCGGGCGACCCACGACCAGCCAGTTTGCACCTGCAAAAATGGCCTCAGCCGGACCGAGGGTTCGCTTCTGATCATCCGATTTTTCAGCGCCAGTGCGGATTCCCGGTGTCACCAATTGCATGGAAGCAGGGAGAATTGCGCGGAGCGGGGTGAGTTCTAAGGGAGAGCAAACTAAGCCTCTCAAGCCGCTCGCGGCCGCGAGTCGGGCTAAGCGTTCGACTTGGCGGGTGATGTCGGTTTCGCCACCGAGTTCAGCCAATGCCGCGGTGTCCATGCTCGTTAAAACGGTGACACCGAGCACCAGCGGCGCGGTGCGTCCGAGGCTGGCGGCGGTTTCTTGGGCTGCGGTCTCGGCAGCCTTCATCATGGCCGATCCGCCGGAGCAATGCACCGTCAGCATCTGGACATCCAAACGAACTGCGGCAGCGACGGCTTTGGCTACGGTGTTGGGGATGTCGTGAAATTTTAGATCCAAGAATACGGAGGCCCCGGTCTGACGAAGTTGCCGAACCAGATCTGGTCCTTCAGAAACGAAGAGTTCTTTACCGACCTTGAAGGCACCGACGTAGGGGGCGACGCGGCGAGCCAGGTCTAGGGCGGCTGCTGCGGAGGGCAGGTCGAGGGCAACGATGATCGGCGAACTCACGGGGCTCATTGAAGCGCGGGAGTGCGCTAGTGGCCACGCGAAAACAGTCTACCTGGGGAAGGGCCGCAGGCGGAGACCCTCAGTGGGCACGGCCCAAGGCCTTGGCTGGAAGCCAAGGGAGCAGTTTCTCGCGCAAGAGCAGGATGCGGCGTGGATTGCCCGGTGAGGAGAGGTCCCCTTCGCGCAAGGACGCATCTGGATGTTCGAGAGCGCACTTGAAGAGGTTATCCAGAATGGCGAGTTCGCTCTGGGTCAGGATGAGAGTGCTCCGATCCTCAGTTGCATTGGTTTTCTGTTCGCGCCGGGCTAATTCGAGCAGCAGGGCGCAGGGCTCCAGACATGGAACCACAGACTTTTCAATTGCGGTTTCCGAGGGGCGCTCGCCCACCGTCCAGAGACGTTGCCGGGTACAGCAGTGGGGATGGCATC
>SXXZ01000149.1 GCA_005789375.1 Verrucomicrobiales bacterium
GAAGCAATGGCGAGGAACACCCAAGGCCTTCATCACCCTGTCGGCCGGGCGAAAGATGTGGGCCAACCGCTTCGGGAACGCCACCGGAGTCCGATGGTTTGCGGGCGATTTCTGGGACACCCAGACCCTGACCCGCGGGATCTCGCAGGAATTGGAACGTCGGATCTCGCCAGCGGATTTGGGATTGCGCTTCCAACCCCTCACCGGGCCCGCCTTGGCGGCGGCCCAAGGGGGTCAAGATTTCGGCGGCCTGTTCATCGGTTTTAGTTTCTTCCTCATCGTGTCTGCGCTCCTGCTGCTCAACTTGGTCTTCCGATTCGGAATCGAACGCCGTGTCCAAGAGGTCGGCACCTTGTTGGCGCTGGGCTGGACCCCGAAGACAACGACACGACTCTTTTTCCGCGAGGGACTCCTTCTGGCGGCCCTCGGAGCCACTCTAGGAACCGGCGGCGGGCTGCTCTACGGACAAGCCGTGCTCATGGGCCTCAATACACTGTGGCGAGACGCTGTCGCTGGAGCCTCACTCCGCTTCCATCCTGCTCCAGCCTCCATGGTCGGAGGCTGGTTGGCGGCCGTGCTCATGGTCGCCTGGACGCAGCGTCGAGCTCTGAAACTCATCATTCGACGCAGCCCCCGAGAACTGCTCAACGACGGAGCTTCGGTGGGCTCAGGCACGGGTGAGTCTATTTCTATTTTCTGGCCCGGGTTGACCCTGCTGGGGGCCGTTGCACTGGCCCTCCTCGGAGCAAAGGCTGATCCCGCGCTGCGCCCCGGCTACTTCTTCGGATCGGGCGCGTTGTTGCTTGGATTCGGTCTCCTTTTCCACCGTCGGCAGCTTCGGAATTCCCGAACCGATTCGGTGGCCACCACCCGCTCACAACTCCATTCCCGCGCACCGGCCCGACAACCCAACCGCTCGGCAGCGGTGGTCAGCCTGTTAGCGGTGGCCGTGTTCCTCATCGTGGCCGTGGCTGCGAACCGTCTCGATGCCTCTCGGGATGCCCGTCAACGCAGCTCCGGAACCGGAGGATTTAGCCTCTGGGCAGTGTCCTCGCTCCCGGTCAGCGAAGATTTCAATTCCACTCGAGGTCAAGAGAAACTGGGGCTTGATCCCCAACGCCTGAAGGGAATGTCCGTCGTTCCTATGCGAGTCCGGGAGGGAGACGATGCGAGTTGCCTCAATCTCAATCGAGCCCAACGCCCCCGCCTCTTAGGAGTGCGCCCGGAATCATTGGCCGAGCGGAAGGCCTTTACCTTTCAGTCCCTCGCCGATGGCATGCCCACCGATCGACCCTGGATGAGCCTGGAACACACCGGCAACACCAACGAACCCGTCCCCGCCATCGGCGATGCCAACTCGATCCAATGGGCCCTGGGCAAAAAGATCGGTGACACGTTGGACTATATCGATGAACGCGGTCACCCGTTCCAAGTGCGCCTGGTGGGTTCTGTGGCCAACTCCATCCTTCAAGGTCAGTTGTTAATCTCAGAGGCCGAATTCCTGCGCCATTTCCCCGGCGAAAACGGCTACCGCTCCTTCCTCATCGACACCGACGAGCCTGCAAAACCCGTCGCCGAAGAATTAACTCGGGGCTTGGCTGACTTGGGGCTCGAAACCAGCAGCACCGTGGACCGACTCAACCGATTTAACGCGGTCCAGAACACTTACCTCAATACCTTCCAGTGGTTGGGCGGTCTGGGCCTGCTCCTGGGCAGTGTGGGATTAGGATTGGTTGTTCAGCGCAATGTTTTGGAGCGCCGGGGCGAACTAGCCCTGCTCGCTGCAGTGGGATTCCCGAAGTCCCAGATCCAATCCATGATCCTATCGGAGCACCTCCGGTTGCTGACGCGCGGCATGATTTTGGGCATCGCGGCAGCCCTGCTGGCAACGGCTCCCATCTGGAGTGCAAACCTCCGCGGATTGCCGTGGATCTCGCTCGGTTGGATCCTCGGCGCGGTTTTCCTCAATGGCGTCTTCTGGACTTGGCTTGCGACCCGTCAGGCCTGCCGTGGCGAACTCTTGGCAGCCCTGCGCGGGGAGTAACTCCTACCCCTCGAAATTAATCCTCACCGAAGAGGCGTTTCAAATCGGCGCGTGCCTTATCTTCGCGAGAATCGCCCGCACCGCCATCCGTACGCCACTCCCGTGACTGGAAGTCGAAGTATTCGCAGAAATTGGCCGAATCCTTCTCGGCCACAGGCTCTGCCCGGCGCTCACGGCACTGATAGGCGGCTTGGCGGTCATGAAATTTGCAGTTGAGGCAAACCCTTAGGTCAGCCCGGCACTGCGGACAACTCTCACTGCGGCCCGGGGTGTCCCGGAGTGTCCAAAGCCAACCGCACCGGTGGCAGTGTCGCGTCATGGCCTAAAGGATAGACCTCCGGTTTCCCAACGGAAGACACAAACGCAATGAAGGCCGGCACCGGGGAAAATTTACGCTCAAGTTCTCAGCGGATCCTGCCGATAGACAACAGATGGCCTCTCAATTTGTCTCGGCACAAGACGAACAAAAACCTCGGCAGGAGCTTCATTTTCTTCGATCGGCAGCCGTAATCTTGCTCCTAACCGCAGCAGCCAAGTTTGCTAGCGCCTTCGGCACACAAAGCATCCTAGAAAAAGCGGACCCTATTTTTTGGGTGCTCAACAATCGAGAACTGCTCGTGCTGGTCGCGACCCTTGAGGCGGTCGTCGCCGTTTTGCTGCTTTCCAAAGCCTCCCTGTCCATCCAGCGGGGATCGCTCATTTGGCTCTGCATCAACTTCCTGCTGTATCGCATGGGTCTTTGGATCACCGACGCCCCTGTTGCATGCAAATGCTTGGGCGACTTGGCCGACCGCGTCGGACTGTCCGACTCCCAAGCCTCTTGGGTCATGCTGGGCGCTCTCGGTTACATGCTAGGGGGAAGCCTCTTTTTCTTTTGGCGATCCCGATCCGTTCAACTCTTACAAGAACCCGTCTTCCACAGGCCGGCATGAAACCGAAAGCAAGCCTCCCAGCTTGAGGTTCGCTACCGTAAACCCGACCGCAACAGTCAATTCGATCCAAACAATCAATTAGATCCAAACAATCAATTCGACCGCAAAACTCGACGCTGCAGACATGATCACCCCAAAACTTACCGAACCCAGCGATCGAGTCCCACCCCAGGAGATAAAAAAACATCGGGAGACAAATACCCGCAGGGGCGACCCCTCATCCTCTCATCCACCTTGGGAAGCCTTGAATTCGACTTCGAGGCGCTGGCCACAACCGGCGACCGCGCGTCCCCGACAGATCTCGGGCTTCACCCTGATCGAACTCCTCGTCGTCATCGCCATCATCGCCATTCTGGCTGGCCTTATTCTGCCGGCACTGGCCGGAGCCAAACGCCGAGCGACCACCACCCAATGCCTGTCGCAACTCCGACAATTCGGAATTGCAGGCGGTCTCTACGCCAATGACCACGCCGAATTCATCCCTCCCAACCGCGACGGCGAAGAGGTCCCTTTGGGTGAAACCTGGGTCCAGGGATGGCTGGGTATGCCTGGTCCAGATTGTACCAATACGCTCTTTCTCAAGCAGAGTCTCCTCGCGCCCTACGTCCAGAACACGGCGCTCTGGAAATGCCCTTCGGCCCAAGATGTGACCCTCGGGCCCTTTCGGATGCCACGGGTGCGCACTATCTCCCTCAACGCCTTCATGGGTTCCAGTGTCCGGTCTCCTGCGGCCCAGACCTACCGCCGCATGTCGGACCTCATCCAACTGTCTCCCACCGAAGCACTCACTTTCCTTGAGGAACGGCCCGAAACCATCAATGACGGAGCCTTCTCGCTGCAGTGGGATTTTAAAGAGTCCCAACCCTCCGGGTGGATGGTCCGCGACAAGCCCGGCCATTTGCACAACCGGTCAGGCAACATCGCCTTCGGAGACGGCCATGTGGAAACCCACCACTGGAAGAACCTCGGAGTACCCTCGGTACCCCGAAATGATTTCGAAGCCCCCAACGATCCGGACGTGCTGTGGCTGCAACGCCACGCTACCTGGCGGGCACCCGAGGCAGCCGGCAATTAACGGTTGAGAGCCTCCCCGGGCCCGAACAATCCACTCCATGAACCCCACTGCAGGCTCAATGTCATGGAAGGGCTATCTGATATTTTGTGGAGTGGGAGCCAGCGGTCTGTTGGTAGATATGGGGCTCTTTCATTTGCTGCACCAGCGGTTCGGGTGGCCGCTCGAAGCCTCCAAGCTCGCGGCCGCCGAAATTGCGTTACTGAACAACTTTCTGTGGAATGACCGCTGGACCTTCGGCCACCGACCGATCGAGAGCGACGCGCCCTGGCCCCGACGGCTCTTCCGTTTTCATATCATTTGCCTTTCCGGGATCGGCCTCACGCTACTGCTCCTCGGGGTCCTGCACCGGTGGGCGGGTCTCCATGCTGAAATAGCCAACGCCGTGGCTATCGTGGGGGTCAGCGGCTGGAATTTCGCCTGGAGTCGCCGGTGGGGATGGTCTTCCCGTAGCACCCAAAACTCCCACACTTCCGACAAGCCGTGACGGTCGCCCCTCCAAATTCTCCGCGTTGGATCCTTGCTGCAGGCTGGATCCTGCTCGGAAAACTCATTTACCTGGGAACCGTATTGGCTGCGTTGGCCGTGTGGAACCATCCGGAGCAACTCCCCGAGTTGGAGGTGCGCTGGCCGATTGGTGCGGCCCCCACCTTCGAGAGTCACTTCGCCACCTGGGATGCCGCGCACTACCTCCTTCTGGCCACTCAAGGCTACGCCGACGGCGTCCGCTCCTGCGCCTTCTATCCGCTGTGGCCCCTGCTGTGGCGCGGAGTGATCAGCCTCGGGGCACCTCCGGTTTGGGGAGGGCTCATCCTGGCCAACCTCCTCTCCACACTCGGGCTGGCTCTCGTTTATCGGGCGGTAGCCCTTCGGTTTGATGCCTCCAGAGCGTTTTGGACGGTTCTCTTCATGGCCGTCTACCCGGGCAACTTGTTTCTCCAGTTCAGCTACAGCGAAGGGGCCTTCCTCGTCCTGTTGATGTGCCTCTGGAGTGGTTTGGAAGAGCGCCGGTGGCTGCCTGCGGCGTTCGGGGCATTGCTGCTGCCACTCAGCCGGGCCATTGGTGTTTTCTCAGTCATCCCCATCGCC
>SXXZ01000150.1 GCA_005789375.1 Verrucomicrobiales bacterium
CCGATCTGTGGCCCGGTTTCCGCTCGGTAGTCTAGGGTGGTTTCCACCACTTTTCCCACCGCGTCCATCCGTGGTCTGCCCGCCAGCGAGACGCCCCGGCGGGTGCCGATGAACCGGGTCACGAACCGTTCCCCGGGGCGCGGGTGGAGGCGCAGCGACAGGCGGCGGGAGTCCGCGTCGAAGGCCACGTCGTCGAGCACCACGCCCGTCGACGCGTAGAAGTCGCCCTGCTCGACCGCGTGGATCAGTGACTCCGGGGTCAGACGGCGCGCCCGGACTTGGATCCAGGCGCGGAATGGCGGCGATCGCCGTTCATTTCCCTGGTAATCGTGGGAGTCATCCGTGGCGATCCCGTAAAGCGGCGGTGCTCCGAGACCGGCGATCCGCAGCGTGTTGGCGATGTCCCAAATCTGGTCGGTCGAGGGGTGCTGCGCGTCGCCCGGGTCGTTGTCGCCGTCCACGCCGTTCCAGACCTCAAAGAAGCGCTCGCCCACCACGGCGGCGAGGTCCTCGGCGGTGACTCCCCATTTGTAGTTGGGATGGTTCACGTGAACGAGGGTCGGTCGGCCGGAGCGCTGACGGGCTTCAGCGACCCGGTCCAGCGCCTTTTGGATGATCTCCGGCACGGTGGCGCCTTTCAGCGACGGCAAGGCCTCATGCAGGTTGATGGCGCCGATGTGGATCTGGCGTTTGTTTTCGGCGGCTTGGGTGATTTCTTCGGACTCGATGAGCAGGAATCGCCCGCGCTCCTCCACCAGCGCGCGGAATTCGTCGTACGGCTTGAGCCGGACCTCCCGGACGCCGTTGGTCGGGTTCGTCCGGGTTTGCACCCAATCCGGACCGTGCCGGCGCAGGTAGGCACCGAAGGCGTCCCTGGGGCGAATACCCGCCCGCCAGGGCTCCCCCTTGGCCCGGTCGGCCACCGACTTCAGGGAAATCCACCGCTCGCCCCGACTCAGGAGATTATGATCAGACAGGGCCAGGAAGTGGTATCCGCGCTCGCGGTACGACTCGGCGATCATTTCCGGGAAGTCATCACCGTCCGACCAGAGCGTGTGCGTGTGCAAGTTGCCTTTCCACCACCGCAGCGGTTGCGCGGAGGCCGATAGGCAGGACAGGCAGATCAGAAGGCCGAGGATTCCCAAGCTAGACCGCCCCACTGTCCTGGGTTGCTGTCGAAATCGATCCGAGTGCGCGCGCATAGTGTTTCAGTGAGCTTTGGGATCCGGGGAATCAACCCCAAAGCGGTTGGTTGGGCTGCAGTGCTTGGATTGTTGCAACGCTGTCACGAGACCACGGCCGTGTCCGAGGGCAAGGAAAGCACTCCAAGCCGCCAATTGTTGGCGCATTGCCCCTATTTCGGCATCTGTCCGTCACTGAAACAGTCTTAGATTTGGAAATGATTCGGAGCCTGATCCTCGCTTGCTGGGCGACCTCCTGTGCTTTCGCCCAACTGCCTGGCCCCACCAATGGGACCACGTTGTTGCCCAATGGGTGGAGCATCTCGCCGGTTGGTCGCCACCTCTCGACTCCAGACTATGTGCTGGGCCTCTCCCCGTCACCCGATGGGCGCGTGTTGGTGGGCCTCCACAGTGGTTTCAACCCGCATGGCCTCGTGGTGGCCAAGCCCGACGGTTCGGCCATCCTCCAGAGAATCCCCCTGCGCTCCTCGTGGATGGGTTTGGCGTGGAGCCCGGAGGGGGGGCGTTTGTTTGTCTCGGGTGGCAATGCTGGTGGCGGCAAGAAGCCCGAGGTCGCACCAATTTACGTTTTTGAATACCGCGAGGGTCGGCTGAGCGAATCGCCCGTGGCCCAGTTTACCAATGGACTGCCTGCCGCATCCATTTACTGGGCTGGCTTGGCGCACCATCCGTCCCGGCCTGTTTTGTATGCTGCCAATCGGGGCACCGGAAGTGAGCCAGGTCACGTGGTGGCCTTTGATTCCCGCGATGGCAAGGTATTGGGTCAGGTCGAGGTGGAGATCACTCCGTGCGACCTCCAATCGAGTTCGGATGGCGGCACCTTGTTCGTCTCCAACTGGTCCAGTCGCTCGGTAAGTGTCATCGACACGGCCACCCTGAAGATCAAGGCCACCATCCAGGTCGGTACCAATCCCAACGATTTGCTGCTCGCCCGAGATGGTCGACTCTACGTGGCCTGCGGCAACGAGAACTCCGTCGTGGTGATCGACACCCAGGAACTGCGATCGATTGAGACACTCCGCACCTCTATCCATCCGCGTGCGCCCGTGGGCTCAACGCCCAATGCCTTGGCGCTGGATCCGTCGCAACGCCTCTTGTTTGTGGCCAATGCCGACAATCACTGTGTGGCGGTGATCCATGTCGGCGAACGGGAGGAGAGCCACGTTCTCGGGTTCATTCCCACGACTTGGTATCCCTCGTCGCTCTCCATCTCCAAGGACGGGAAGTTTCTACACATCGGTTCCTCTAAGGGATTGGGTGGATATTCCAATATCCGTGGGCCCCTGTCGCCCTTGAACAAGGATGGCAACACGGAAGGGTTGGGATCGGTCAAGTCGCTCCAGCAGGGCAGCATCACCGCGCTCCCGCTGGCCAATCTTCGCAGTAAGATCCGTGGGTACACCCGCAAGGTCATCGCCAACACTCCCTATCACGACGCACTCCTGAGTGCGGCCAAGCCGCCCGCGGTTCGTGGAACCATCCTTCCCAATCGGGTCGGGGTGGGTTCACCGATCAAGCATGTCATTTATATCATCAAGGAGAACCGCACTTACGATCAGGTTTTTGGGGACATGCCACAAGGCAACGGCGATCCGCGTCTCACCATTTTCGGACGTTCAGTGACGCCCAACCAGCACCGCCTGGCCGAAGAGTTTCTCCTGATCGATAATTTGTACTGCGATGCCGAGGTCAGTGTGGACGGGCATTCGTGGTCCAACGCGGGCTACGCCACCGATTTCAATGAAAAGCTGTGGCCGCCCAATTATGGCGGTATTAGCAAGGCTTCGTCGGCCCCGGCCCAAGTGCCTTCGTCGGGTCACATTTGGGATCTGGCTCGGCGCAAAGGACTCACCTACCGCTCTTATGGCGAATATGCCGCCCGCACCAGTGAAGGAGGGCAGATGGATGCCGCCCCAGGGGTCGAAGGATTGGTGGGTCATGTCTGCCCGAACTTCCGAAAAGCGGGCATGCGGGACACCGACAACGTGGCTGTCTTCAACGCTGAGTTCGATGGCTTCGTCGAGAACTACTCGTCGACCGATCCGAAGCGGCGGCTACCGAACTTTGTGGTGATGAGCTTGGGCGAAGACCACACCCAAGGCACCCGGGTCGGTGCGCCCACCCCGGTGGCGGCTGTGGCCAATAACGACTGGGCGGTCGGTCAGTTGGTCGATCGCGTCAGCCACAGCCCTTACTGGAAAGAGACGGCGATCTTCATCATCGAGGACGACGCACAAAATGGTTCCGACCACGTCGATGCCCGTCGCACCATTGGTCTGGTTTTGAGCCCGTATAGCCGCCGTGGCGTGGTTGACAGCACCCTGTACACCACGAGTTCCATGCTGCGCAGCATGGAATTGTTGCTGGGTCTGCCGCCCATGACTCAATTCGATGCGGCGGCCACTCCGATGTACGCCGCCTTCGAGGGCCGTTTGGACCTCACACCCTTCAGCCATTTGGCTCCGCAGGTCGATGTCAACGCCCGCAACGTCAAGGGCGCCCCCGGCTCAGCCGAATCGGCCTTGATGGATTTTTCGGAGTACGACCTCACGCCCATGCTGGCTCTCAACGAGATTCTCTGGAAGAGCGTGAAGGGTGAAGGGGTTCCGATGCCGCTGCCGATCCGGGCATTCCACGTCCGTCCCTGAGCGGTCGGTCG
>SXXZ01000151.1 GCA_005789375.1 Verrucomicrobiales bacterium
AGGAGAGTGGCCGCGGAATCCCCAGTCGCCCCATTGATTCCCGTGGGTCGGCCCCCTGTCAGGGTGGTCTACAAAGGAGGCGACGGTCCCGTTCAGGAATCCATGGCTACCATCGCTGTTCTGGGGACGTTTGACACGAAGGGGGAGGAGCATCGCTACGTGGCGGATCGCATCCAGGAGCACGGGCATTCGGTGCTGCTCATCGATGTGGGCACGCTGGGGCCGGCGACGCTGGAGGCCGATATTTCGCGCGAAGAGGTGGCCCGCGAGGCCGGCGCCGATCTGGCCGCAGTGGTGGCGCGGCGGGATCGTGGTGAGGCGGTGGCCCTGATGACTCGCGCCGCTCCGTTGGTGCTGGCGCGGTTGCAGCGCGAGGGGCGGGTTGACGGAATGATCTCGTTGGGCGGCGGCGGCGGTACAGCCATTTGCACGTCGGTCATGCGCGCGCTGCCCGTGGGTTTTCCCAAGCTCATGGTTTCTACGTTGGCCAGCGGCAACACGGCTCCGTATGTGGGCGTGAAGGATATTGTGATGATGCCCAGCGTGGTGGATGTGGCGGGCATCAACCGGTTGTCGCGCGTGATCTTGGCCCAGGCGGCCGGGGCCATTTGTGGCATGGTGTCGGCGCGTCCTCCCGAGGCCGTGCTTAAGCCGGTGATCGTGGCCTCGCAGTTCGGCAACACCACGGCCTGCGTCACCCACGCCCGCGAGATCTTGGAGGCCGCCGGCTATGAGGTGATGATCTTTGCAGCCACCGGGACCGGAGGCCGAACGCTGGAGTCGCTGGTGGAGAGCGGGCTTGTGTCTGGAGTGCTGGATGTGACTACCACTGAATGGGCCGATGAACTCGTGGGCGGAGTCTTGAATGCCGGCCCCACGCGGTGCGAGGCCGCGGCCCGAGCTGGGGTTCCGGCAATCGTCACACCCGGATGCCTCGACATGGTCAACTTCGGCGAACCGGCCACGGTCCCAGCCCGATTCGCGGGTCGACGCTTCTACCATCACAACGCACAGGTGACATTGATGCGCACCAACCCCGAGGAGTGCGCTCAGTTGGGCAAGGTCTTGGCCGAGAAGTGCAATTTGTCGAAGGGGCCCATCCGGGTATTCATCCCGCTGCGAGGCATCAGCGTCATCAGCGCTCCGGGGCAGCCGTTCCATTGGCCGGAAGCCGATGCCGCGCTCTTCGATGCCTGGAAGTCGAACCTTCGCAAGGACATCCCTGTGACCGAGTACGACGGCAACATTAACGATCCAGAGTTTGCCCGCTTGTGCGCCGAGGGGCTTCTGGCATTGATGTGCCAGTAGACCGAAGCAAGCTTGTTTCTTTCTGCCTGAAAATTCCCATGACCATCGTCCTGGATCCTAATTGCACCGGTTATCATCAGCCCGGTCATCCCGAGAAACCCAACCGTGTGGCCCGGACGGTCGACTTGCTGCGCTTGCAGAAACCCATCGCCTTGGAATGGGCCACGCCGGCCGCCGTCACCGATGCGGTTCTGCTGCGAGGCCACACGCCTGAACATTTGGCACGTTTGAAAGTCGAGGCCGCCTTTGATGCGGACACTCCGTGGCATCCCGGCATTGAAGACCATGCGCGCCGGTCCGTTGGGGCGGCCCTTCGCGCGATGGAACTGGCGGCCTCGGGCGAGCCGGCCTTCGCGCTAATGCGTCCGCCTGGGCATCACGCCGAACGCGAGCGGGCCATGGGGTTCTGCTACTACTCTTCGATGGCTCTGGCGGTGCTAGAAGCCAAGGTTAGGGGACTCGGGCCGATCGCGGTGTTCGACTTCGATGTTCACCACGGCAATGGCACCGAAGACATCCTGAAGAATGTGGAGGGCGTGGTCTTTGGCTCAGTGCACCAAGGCGATACCTATCCCGGCACGGGCCAGGCGGATGTAGGTTCTAATTGCTTCAACCGTCCCTTGCCGGGAGGCACTCCGAGGGCCGTCTGGCTGCGAACTCTGGAGGCAACGTGGCAGCGGCTCTTAGCCACCCAGCCGCGGTTGATCGGGATTTCCGCAGGCTTCGATGCCTACAACAAGGACCCCTTGGCCAATGGCACTTTGGAACGCGAGGACTTTCACCTGCTGGGACAGTGGGTCCGCGCCTCAGGCATCCCGACGTTTGTCATTCTGGAGGGCGGCTACAGCCTCGACCTGCCGGACTTGGTGCTGCATTTCCTGCTCGGCTGGGAAGGGAAGTGACCCATGGAACTCGATCCGGACTCTCTTAATACCCGGACGATGTACGAGTGGATGATCCACTCGATTTTGCCGCGGCCTATCGCTTGGGTGAGCACCGTGTCTATATCCGGGGTCACGAATCTGGCGCCGTTCAGTTTTTTTCAAGGAGTGTGTGCGCGTCCGCCGACGCTGATGTTTTGTCCGGTCAACCATCGGGACGGTTCCCCCAAAGACACCTTGCGGAACATCGAGGCCACTGGGGAGTTCGTGGTGAACACGGTTTCAGCCACGGATGCTGAGGCCATGAACGCCACGTCCGCGATGCTGGGTTTTGAGGAAAGCGAGTTTGAGCGGTTCGGGGTGGCCGCGGTGCCTTCGGTGATGGTCCGCCCAGTCCGGGTGGCGAGTGCGTCGGTGGCCTTCGAATGCCGTTTGGACCGCATCATCCGCGTCAGTGAGGGTCCGGCCGGCGGCAACATCGTCTTGGGACGCATTGTGCGGATGCACGTGGCCGATGCCGTGATCGGTGCCAACGGATATCCGGATCCGGACCGACTCGACCTGGTAGGCCGTATGGGAGGCACCGAATACCTGCGAACTCGGGACCGCTTTTCGATCGATCGCCCGGCCTAAATTAAAGAGGACA
>SXXZ01000014.1 GCA_005789375.1 Verrucomicrobiales bacterium
CCCATCGAGACCAAGTTTTACCGAATGAAGCCGTAGAGTTTGGTCCACGACAAAGCTTCATCGCAACAGGCGGCCTCAAACGGGGTCGCCTTTTTCGTGTCCTGCGGCGCAGGGGGCTGAAACGGGATAAGGGAAGGGCGGGAGGAGGGCGGGAGGGCGAGAAAAAAGCTCCGGGTCGGACACACCAAGGAGGAGAGGGTGGAGAACCCTGCTGAAACAAGTGCCCCCGACCCGGAACGGGCGAACGAGATGTTGGTTCTCCGTTGTCCGCCCAGCCGCCGGCAAGCCGGCAACTCTTGATTTCTAGGCCGCCAACCCGGTAGCCGCAACGGCCAAATCGAACACCACTAGAAGAAACGTTCCAGCGACACTCGGATGCGCTCGAAACCACGACCCGACCCGGGAGAACCAGCTCTGCCGATCGCAACGCGTTGCCACCCATCGCCCGCTCCGCGCCTGCTGATAAGACGGACCCGACCCTTCAACCCTTAAATTCTCAATTCGTTGAAAGGTTCAACCGAATCCGAGCGAATCACAGTGTGTCGCTCCGTTCAGGTCTGATTGAACCCAGTCTCATGCTCGCACAAATCCGATCCGCTTCCATTCAAGGTATCGATGCCTTCCCCGTTGAGGTCGAAGTCGACTCAGGTCCCGGCCCGCAGCAAATCGTCCTAGTCGGCCTACCCGATGCGGCGGTGCGCGAATCTCGTGATCGGGTTGGAACAGCCATCGTTAACAGCGGCTTCCGATTTCCACCGGGCCGAACCACCATTAATTTGGCCCCGGCCGACGTCCGCAAGGAGGGACCCAGTTTCGATCTTCCGATCGCCTTAGGAATTCTCGCCGCCAGCAAGCAACTCACACCGGGGGATCTGACAGCCTTCGCCATGGTGGGTGAACTAGCCCTGACCGGAGCCGTCCGCGCAGTCAAAGGGGCACTCGCGCTCGCGCTCCGGGCCCGAGCGGAGGGATGCCGAGGCATCCTGCTGCCCGCAGAGAACGCTCCCGAGGCCGGCGTGGTGGACCGACTAGAGGTCATCCCCATTCGAAGTCTTCAGGAGGCCGCTCAGTTTTTGGGGGGCGAAATCTCCATCCAACCACTGCGAGTGGACACCGAGGCGCTCTTCCGAGGAGGCAACGGCGATTCCATAGACATGGCCGAGGTCCGTGGACAGGAATCGGTGAAACGCGCCCTCGAGGTGGCCGCGGCCGGCGGCCATAATATTTTGCTTATTGGGCCACCGGGCAGCGGCAAGTCCATGCTTGCTCAACGCCTGGCCACCATTCTGCCACCACTAACACTCGCCGAGGCTCTGGAGACCACCCAAATCCACAGCGTTGTGGGTCAATTAGCTCCAGGTCAGGCGTTGCTCACCCGACGTCCGTTCCGGTCTCCTCACCACACCGCGAGCAATGCTGGCTTGCTCGGTGGCAACACCCATCCTACCCCGGGCGAGGTTTCCCTAGCCCACCATGGCGTTCTCTTCCTCGACGAATTACCCGAATTCAAGCGATCCGTGCTGGAGACGCTCCGCCAACCCCTCGAGGAAGGTAAGGTGACCATCAGTCGAGCCGCAGGAACCATGACTTTCCCTGCACAATTTATGCTAGTGGCCGCGATGAATCCTACGCCGGACGGCAAAATGCCCGCCGAATCACGCTCCGGTCCCCGAGAAATTCAGTCTTATCTGGGTCGCATTTCCGGCCCTTTGCTCGACCGGATCGACTTGCACGTCGAGGTTCCTGCCGTCCGATTCACCGATTTCGACCGGGCGCGTCCGGGGGAATCCAGCCAAGAGATCCGACAGCGGGTCGAAGCGGCCCGGGAACGCCAGCGACATCGGTTGCTCGGAAAACCCATTTCCTGCAACGCCCGATTGGGCCCCCGCGAACTTCAGCAATTTATCCAACTCGATTCCCCAACCCTCTTGCTCCTCAAGCACGCATTGACCGACCTGAATCTCTCGGCCCGCGCCTATCACCGGGTGCTCAAGGTCGCGCGAACCATCGCTGATCTGGCCGAGTCTGAAAGTGTGAAGCTCGAGCATGTTTCCGAAGCCATCCAGTACCGATCCCTCGACCGCCAGTTCTGGGGGTGATACCAAACGATCTCCGGTTTGCTTCCCGTTTGAATCCGGGGTCGCGGACTGCTTTGCTTCACCTCCGAATCCATGAAGAGACTTCTCCTACCCATCGCGTTGGCTGCAGCCATGCTGTCCGCTCAGGCTGGCAATCTGGCTGACCAGCTAGCCATCCAGACCTGGACCCTCCGCAACCTGAACTTCCAGCAGACCATCGACTTCGCTGTGAAGCATGGCATTAAGGAGCTTCAGGTTATTGGGAACCACATCGACCCCAACGCCTCGAAGGAGGAGTGGGCCCAGAAGAAGGCGGCTCTCGATGCGGCCGGCCTCCGCGCCTACACCTTTGGTGTGGCTGGTACCTCGACCGACAAGGAAAAGAACCGTCGCCTCTTCGAGTTCGCTAAGTTCATGGGCATTCGGCTCATTATCGTCGAACCCGGTGATTTTCGTATTTGGGACAACCTGGAAGAACTGGCCAAGGAGTATGACATTCGGGTTGCGGTCCACAACCACGGCATCAAGAGCCTTTATGGCAATCCCGCCGTGGTGAAGCAGATCATCCAACACCGGGACTCCCGCATCGGCGTCTGCATGGACGTTGGTTGGATCACCAGCGCCGGCTTTGACGCGGCAAAGGTGTATCGGGAATACAACGGACGAGTGTTCGACCTCCACCTCAAGGACAAGCGGGTCGAAAAGACCCAGGGCGACGACGTGGCTTTTGACACCCATATCGGCGAGGGGCAGTCCAACTACAAGGGGCTCTTCGCTGAACTCCACCAGAGTGGCTACAGCGGTCGCTTGGCCATCGAGACTGACAGCGGAGATTTCGCCAAGAACCCCAACGACTTCGTGGCCAAGGCCAAGGCCTTCGTTGAAGCCCAGGGCAAGGCTCCGATCAAATAGCGGTCTATCGCATCTACCCGCTCCCGAATCATTGGGGCCTACTGGGCACCCGACGGATTTTTGGATTGGCTGCAAAACTCATGCCCGACCAACCCACCGATCCCGGCCAGGATCCCGACACCCTGTTGATGCTGCGCGTCAAACGGGGTGATCGGGACTCCTTCACCGAGTTGGTGGAGCATTGGAAGCATCCGGTCATCGGCTTTATTTACCGAACCCTGCCCGACCCAGACGAAGCTGAAGATTTGGCGCAGGCCACCTTTGTCCAACTCTGGAAGACCGCCGCCCGCTACCAACCGACGGCGCGGTTCTCCACCTTCCTTTTCACCATTGCTCGCAATCTCTGCCTCAACGAGATCCGCAGGCGGGTCCGGCATCCGGCCGACTCGCTGGATGAACCGCGACCCGATGACGAAGATCACCCCCTGCGACAAATCAAAGACCATCGGCAACCCGGGGCCGATGCCGAGACAACCCGAAGCGAATTGTTCAACCTCGTGGATGAGGCTTTGGCCGCACTACCCGAGAAACAACGAACCGCACTCATCCTCTGCCGCGACGGCGAATTGAGCTACGAGGAGATCGCTGCCGTCCTCGGAACTTCCCTGCAGGCCACCAAATCGCTCATCCATCGCGCGCGGGAAACCCTCAAGGGCCGCCTCAAGCCGTATCTGGATTCGGGTGAGTGGCAACGCAATCCGTCGGCTGCTCTGCCCCGTTCCCCAAAACCGGGTTCGTCGGAAGGTTGAGTGCGCCATTAGTCCCACATCATGGTGGTTTGCGGCGGTTTTAGATCGCGGCGAGGTCCCCCGTCTTGCTCCATCCAGAAGTTCTTCCCGCGTGACATCGCTCCCACCCTTGCGAAGCTCCGGTCAGCGTCTGACATGAAGAAACCGCGTCCGTCCCCCTCCACCGTCGTCTCCCGTTCTGGCCGCTTCACCGATGGCCCAAGCCAGGAAGTTGCTCAATTCTCCCAATCCGTCTCCTTCGACTGGCGACTATGGTCCCACGACCTCGTCGGCTCGATGGCCCACGCGACCATGCTGGAGAAGATCGGCATTCTCTCTTCCAAGGAATGCAAAGACATCATCGCCGGACTCAAGGCCATCGGCATGGAGATCGAAGCGGGGCGATTCCAGTGGAAAACGGAACTGGAGGACGTCCACATGAACATTGAGGCGGCGCTGACGGCTCGCGTGCCGGCCGCCGCCAAGCTGCACACGGCGCGATCCCGGAATGATCAAGTCGCCCTAGATGTTCGCCTGTGGTTGCGCGATGAGATCGAAGCGCTCCTCGGTGAATTGCGCACACTCCAACGCTCTTTGGTCAAACTGGGCGAGCGGCACTCGGAGGTGATTATCCCCGGCTACACGCACATGCAACGGGCTCAACCGGTCTTCTTCGCCCATCATTGCCTCGCCTATGTCGAGATGTTCGACCGCGATACCGGTCGTCTGGCGGACGCCTTTGGAAGACTCAACGTGTGTCCGCTCGGAGCGGGAGCCATCGCTGGCAGCACGCTGCCCCTAGACCGCGAGTTTGTGGCCACCCTCCTCGGTTTTACCGACACGAAAGGTCGGCCGCGCATCACGCAGAATTCCATGGATGCGGTCTCCGACCGGGACTTCCTCATCGAATTCAGTGCAGCCGCGGCACTGATCGCCGTCCATCTCAGCCGCCTCTCCGAAGACCTCATCTTGTGGGCCTCCTCCGAGTTCAGCTTCATCCGCATCGCGGACGCCTACACGACCGGTTCCTCGCTCATGCCGCAGAAGAAAAATCCCGACATCGCCGAACTCACCCGAGGTAAATCGGGACGCGTCATCGGCAATTTGGTCTCGCTGCTAGTCCTGCTGAAGGGGCTGCCCATGACCTACAATCGGGACCTACAGGAGGACAAGGAGCGACTCTTCGATACCGCGGACACCGTCCGCTCCTGTGTCCGGCTCACCGCGGCAATGCTCGATCACACCACCGTCCAAGCTCCGGCCTGCGATGCTGCCGCGAAGGATCCCCTGCTGCTGGCCACCGACCTCGCTGACTATCTGGTGAAAAAGGGAATGCCCTTCCGCCAAGCACATCACGCGGTCGGAGCCGTGGTGGCCTTCGCTGAGAAAGTTGGACGCCCGATCAACCAACTCTCCCTCGCGGAATATCAGGCGATTGAACCCCGCTTTTCAGCCGATGTGCTCGAGTTGTATGATTTGCAGAAGGCCATGAAGCGGCGTGAGCTTCCCGGTGCTCCCGGAGTCCGTCAGGTGGCCCGTCAATTGGCACGGTGGAAAAAAGAACTAGGAACTCTCGGGTGACACAGAATCGCCGCAGTCTTGCTCCGCCGCGTTGACGCTCGTCGGCGGCGCGGACAGCCTACAAGCCAATGTCTCATCGCTTCTGGAACATCTGCGGAGGTCTGTTGCTTTCCTGCGTCTTATGGGTGGGCTGCGATGAGCGTCCCTGGGTCAGCGGCAAGGCGGACCCGAAGGAGGAGAACAACTACCGTCAGGCCGAAGCCTATCAGCGGATGAACCAGTACTCCCGGGCCGTGGAGTACTATCAACGGGCCTTGGATGTGAACCCCCGCAACGCGGATGCGCACCTCGGACTAGGGATTATCCATTCCGACTCGGCCAAACTTCCTGAGTACGGCTTCGCCTACTATCACCTCCGACGCTACGTCGTTCTTTCTGGGCGCACCAACGACCTGATTGTCAACCAACTCATCCGTGCCACCGGCCTGCGGTTGGCCGAATTGCATGCTGACACCATCGGCAAGATCCAAACACAAGGTCAACTCGAGCAAATGCGGCGGGAGAACGATGAGTTGCGCAAGTCCGTTTTGTCCTTGAGCAACCAGCTCTATTCAGCCTCCACCCGTATCGCCACGCCCACCCTCCTAGTCTCTAGTCCAACCAACGGAACCGTTGCGGCACCGGCCCGCGCCCCGAGCGCAGTCCCCAAGGCGACGGACACCCCGACCCGACTGGCGGCCCGAGCGGTCGAACCCCGCAAGCCGTCCACTCCCAAGACCTACACACTGAAATCCGGAGACACCCTGGCCAAAATCGCCAAGGCCCAAGGAATTACTTTGCAGCAGCTTCAAGCCGCTAATCCCAGCGTAGACACCCGCAAGCTGAAGCCGGGCGTTGAAATACGAGTCCCCTGAAAAGCGGGGACTCCCTTCAGAACATGGCTTCCCGGATCACCCTGATTGCCTCCGCTCTCTTCTGGGTGGTGATGAATGGGCTCTTGTGGCAGGCCGAATGGGGAGACCGCTTCACCTCGGGTTCCGAACTCTCACCAGACTTGATCTGGCA
>SXXZ01000152.1 GCA_005789375.1 Verrucomicrobiales bacterium
CCAATTGCGCATCGACCGGCTTTCGCTGGAACCATTCGTCAACAGCTTCACTCCGGAACGGAAGGGACAAATTCATGGCTCCCTTTTGGTCAACGCCAACATCCGTGGTGCCGGTGTGACTGGGGCTTCCTTGTCCTCGAACCTCAACGGCGGCTTCGCCTTCACCGCCACCAATCTCAATCTCAAGTTGGGCGATACCAAGACTCCCCTCATCCGGACCGTTATCAATGTCGTGACCGCGCTGCCGAAACTCATCCAGAACCCGGGCGCACAAGTCGGCAGCTGGCTCGGACAGTTGACCGGCGGTGCGCAGGCGAAGACCGGTTCGTGGGTGGATGATTTGGAGACTGAACCGCTCGATGTCATTGACCTCTCGGCAGACATTGGCAACGGCGCCGTGTCCCTCAAAACGGCCCGTGTTCAAAGCGCTGCCCTGCGGATCGACGCCCGGGGCGGCCTGCGCTTCGCGCCCGTTCTCACCAATTCTCCGATCAACATCCCGGTCACCATCGCCTTATCCCGGAAAATTGCCGAGAAGGCCGTGTTGCTTGATGCCTCCACACCGGCCAATGCCGCCTATGCTCCGCTGCCCGAATTCCTCACTGTGAAGGGCACTTTGGGCAACCCGTCACCCTCGATCGACAAGCTGGCGCTGGCCGCCATGGGGGCCAAGACCCTCGCACGTGCCGCGGCTGGTTTGGGCGGTAACCTGGGTGGGAAAGTGGCCGGGGCCGCCGGAGTACTGGGCAGTTTGCTTGGCACCCCTGCTGCGGCCCAGACAGCGACCGCCACTGCGACCAATGCGCTTGCTCCTGCTAGTAAGAGCAGCCCATCACCTGCGACTGCAACCAATGCGCCTGTGCTGAAGATTAACCCGCCACCAGCGGCTACGGTTAATGCGCCTGCACCGAAGGGCAACCCGCTCTTCAACACCAACACGGTCAACGCGTTAATCCCGACCAACTCTGCGGCCAAGGCCATCGAGGGTTTGCTCCGGGGTTTTGGAAAACCGAAGAATTAATTCAATCACCGAGATTTTCCCAACTAGGACCATCGACGGATCAACGATTTCCGCACCGAACATGAACCCTGTTTTCCAGTACCTCGAGGAACACCAGACCCAGTTCATCGACTCCCTCTGCGACTATGTGCGCTTTCCGAGTGTTAGCGCCCAACCCAAGCACGCGCCGGATCTCCGTGCAGCGGCGCAGTGGATTGCCGACCGCGCCCGGAGTTTGACATTGGACACCACGGTCCATGAAACCGACGGCAACCCCATCGTCGTGGCCCGTACTCCCAAGCCGGATCCCAAGAAACCGACTTTTCTGGTGTACGGCCATTATGATGTCCAACCGCCCGAGCCGTTCGACCTGTGGAAAACCCCACCGTTCGAACCCCGCATCGAAGGCCGGAATCTCTTTGCCCGTGGATCAGCCGACAACAAGGGGCAACATTTGGCCCACCTGAATGCGGTCGAAGCCTACGTGCGCAGTGGCACTCCGTTGCCGTGCAACCTGATCTTCCTCATCGAGGGCGAAGAAGAAGTAGGTTCCACTCAGCTTTACAGTTTCCTGCCTAAGCACCGAAAGGAACTGGCCTGCGACGCGGTCGTGATTTCGGACAATGGCATTCCCTCGTTAGAATACCCTGCATTGACGTACGGCCTGCGCGGTATCGCCGCACTCGAGGTCCGGATCGACGGCCCTTCGCGAGATCTTCATTCCGGCCTCTTCGGCGGAAGCTTGGAAAACCCGGCCTTCGCCTTGTGCCAGTTGCTCGGGCAAATGCGGGACAAGCGCGGTCGAATTACCGTGCCGGGATTCTACGACGAGGTGGCTCCGCTCAGCGCCTACGAGCGCAAGCAAATGGCTCGGATTCCGCAGAATGACAAGCGGTACGCCAAGTTCCTCGGAGTGCCTGAGCTCACCGGCGAAACCGGGTTCACTGCCAACGAACGCCGCACCTGCCGCCCTACCTTCGAGATCAATGGCCTGACCAGCGGATACCAAGGTGAAGGCAGCAAAACCATCGTGCCTGCCTGGGCGAGTGCTAAGATCACCCTCCGGTTAGTCCCCGACCAGACGCCCACCAAGATCTTGGCGGCGGTCAAAAAGCACCTCAAATCGCTGTGCCCGCCGACCGTACGCCTCACAGTGAAGCACGGTCACGGTGGCGAACCGTACCTTGTTTCACCCAAGGGTCCCCTCGCCCAGGCCGCCTTGCGCGCCATGTCTGCTGGCTTCAATCGCGAGGCGCTGCTCATGCGCGAAGGCGGCAGTATTCCCATCGTGGCTGCCTTCAAGAAGCACTTGCGAGCCGATACCCTGCTCCTCGGTATGTCCTTGCCCGACGACAATCCCCATTCGCCCAACGAGAAGTTTAGCCTCGATGCCTATGCCGCCGGCATGCGAATGGCCGTGCAGCTGTGGCCCGAATTGGCCGCCGCCTGCGCATGAATTCCGGGAACGCCACAGAACAACCCACGGCCGCGAAACACCGTTTGCCGGTGATTCTGGTCACCGGATTTCTAGGATCGGGCAAGACCACGCTGCTACTGCGATGGCTGCGGGAATCGCCGGCCACGGGCTTGCGCATGGGCGTGGTGATGAACGAGTTCGGGGCCGAGAGCGTCGACAGCCAAATCCTCGATCGCCCCGGTTTGCCTGTGGCCCAGGTGAGTGGCGGCTGTGTGTGCTGTGCACCGGAGAACGAGCTGGACCGAGCCGTGACTCAATTGGCCAAGTCGGGGGACTGCGATTACATCGTCGTAGAAACCAGCGGATTGGCAGACCCGGACAGTGTCATCGATATCCTCACGGACACCGACTTGTTAGAGCATGCCCAATTGCACGCCGTGGTCAGCGTGGTGGACGCCCCATGGTATGCCCAACCCGAGGGCGACATCGGAGAGCGGGTATTGGCCCGCAAGCAAATCGAGTTCGCCAACGTCCTGTGCCTCTCCAAATGCGATCGCCTCGACCCAGGCCAATTGGATTCGCTGGAAACACTCATCGCCGAACAAAATCCCAGCGCCCAACGCATCCGGCTCCCCTTCGGTCTGCCAGATATCGGTGATCTCCTCCGCAGGTCCCCCGCCGAGGTGCGTATTGAGACAACCAATGACGCAATGAACGATGGGGAGTCTACGGTCACCCCTCATTTGCACACCGGCTATCGCAGCGTGACGTGGCGATTTCCGGTACCTGTGGAGCGGAAGGCCTTTGAGACCTATCTGAGCCGGCTCAATCCGCGCGAGGTCGTGCGAGCCAAGGGGTTCGTGAGGTTTACCCATGCTCCGGAGAAACTCTTCCTGTTCCAACAAGTCTGGGGCCATCACTTCATCGAAGAGTTCCCCGCCCTCCCGCACCCCGCAGCCATCGCCGTGCTCATTGGCCCCAATTTGGACCCAACCCTTCATCAAGAAGCCTTGCGGACCTTGTGCTTTGGCGCATCACGCCCCTCAGGATTGTTTCTCAGCACCGAGTGACTCATCGAGGACTCCAAAAACCTTGGCCGGCCGCCGGCATCAATCTGCGCGTTGAACTGAGATGGGATGACTGAGTTGGGAGGAAAGTGAAGCCAGCATCGACGGAATCGACGTCGATCGCAGGCAAGGCTTTGACAGTTTACCACGCACTCCACTAGATCTTAGTTCTCATGACATTTCCATTTCGGTCCCCCCGCGAACTGGTGGGAGGTATCGCCGTCTTCGGACGCATTCTGGACAAGATCCGTCATCAACACGAAAAGGGGCATCTACCTGACGGCTATCACCTGGGACCCATCGAAGGAGGTCGAACCTTTGATGACCGGATCTGCCGTTTCCTAGATGTGAGTTTTGATGCCCTGACCCAACGCACTCTCGAAGGAGGTTCCGATGAGGAAGTGCTGGAATGGTGTTTCCTGAATGGACACCGCCCGAATTCCGAACAAATCGAAATCTGGAACACCTTCATGGCCAAGCGCGGTTGGAGGGACTCGGCATCAGCGGGGCTGGAACGTCAAAAAGCTGAGGCCGGATTGGCCCACCGTGACGACATTCAGGTGTTCTTCGATCTCATGGATGTGGAAGAAGGCCGAGTTCCCTGAGTCCGGCAGCACGGATGGGCGGCTGGTCTACTCCTCCTATCCATACTCAACCCCGAGCTCGAAGACCCAGCTCTCCGAACCGGGCCACGCCCTAGGGTGGCTCTTGATGGCAACAGAATGGGCTCAGGACATGGAGTAGGACCATGGCGCCCTGGGCTTGCGTGACACCAGTCGATTGGCTTCGGGGTCTTTGCGGAACTGCTCCTTCACCGGATCCCAATGCAGCGGACGGCGCAACTGGTAACCAATATTGGCCAAGTGGCAGATGGATGCTGTTCGATGGCCCACTTCGGCCGGACAAATCGCCTGCCTGCGTTCACGCACGCAGTCCAACCAGTTCCTCATGTGTTGGTTAGAGGGGTAGACGCGTTGGTCGGTGGCTGACAATGGAGCGCTCAGGATCTCCGGCCGACTGCTCTCTAGGACACCGCGGTCCACATAAAGGGTTCCATCGGTTCCCTCGAAGGTGCATCCGCTCTTCCCACCATGGAAGAGTTCCACGCCATTGGCATAAGTGAACTTGAGTCCGGTGAGGGCGTCTCCCGCAGGTGGCGTGATCAACGTGGGGCCGCTGGCGTCCATGCCCATAGCCCATTGCGCGATGTCAAAATGGTGCGCACCCATATCGGCCAAGGAGCCTCCAGCAAACTCTCGGTAATTGCGGAACAGCGGGTAGTGCCGGTGCATGCCCTTGGGACACAGGATTTCGTTGTAACCGCGCAACGGGGCCGGGCCCAGCCACAGTTCCCAATCCACATCGGCGGGTGTGGGTTGATCGGGTAAATCGCACGCCACCGGCGGAGCGCCCACTCCCACATGGATCGTCTTAAGGCGGCCAATCCGGCCATTCCAAATAAACTCCACGGCTTTCCGGAACCGGTCGTTGAACTCGCTGCGCTGCTGGCTTCCGGTCTGGAAGATGATGCGGTACTTCTTAACCGCGTCCACCAACAGGCGTCCCTCGTGGATGTTTTGCGTCAGGGGTTTCTCGCAATAAATGTCCTTACCCGCACGAGCCGCCGCCAAGGCGATGATGACATGCATGTGATCGGGTGTGGCCACAACAACCGCATCGATGTCCTTACGGGCAATGAGAGGCCGGAAATCGGTGTAGGCATCACAGCCCTTGAACACCCCATCTTTTTGGCGCGCTGCGTAGCGCTTCTCTAATTGAGCCTGCGCCGTTTCCCGACGGGTCTTCTCCACATCGCAAACAGCCACCACTTGAATATCCTCATATCCCAACAACCGATCGAGATGGCCACGTCCCATCGCCCCAATGCCAATCATTCCGACGGTGATTCGCTCGGAGGCCGATCGCGAGCGGGCTGCCGACATCGCCAGTGGCGTCAGGAGCAGTCCTGCTCCGGCCGCGGCCGTGCGTTGGAGAAATTGACGACGGGATTGGCTCAACTGCGTTTTCATAGGAGGGATAGGCGTATACAAAACATGCAATCCATCTGCGGTCCACTGTGGATCAGTGGTTTCTGCAGTCACGACCCCGCTTCTGGATTAGTTAGGATCCAGTGAGGTGGTTTACCGTGCCATGCAGCACCCGCTCCACCGTAGTCCCACTCGGAACAGCCAAACGCAGCTTCAACTCATAGCAATGGGTCGGAGCCAGGTCTGGGACGTCCAGAATCAGCGTTCGCCGATCGGCCTCGAGACGCGCCGCGCGGATGGTCAACGCGTGTTCACCGTGGTGATCCGAGCCATAACCCGCCGTCCTCTTGAGGGACCAGACCTTGAGGGCAAACGCCTCGGGCCGGATCGCTTCGGGATCCAGCGGATCGCTCAGTCGCACCGACAGCGTCCCTTTGCTCGGCTCGATGGCCACCGGCAGGTAAGCCGGTGTGTTCGCACGACGAATGCGGTGAAAGCCTCCGGGGCCCGTTGCATTGCCTGCCCACGCGAACATCCCACACGTGTACAACGCCCCGTCGGATCCAAAGCGTCCGCGCATGATCCCCGTGGCAAAGGCCGGCATGGGTAATTCGCACACCGCTCCCTGTGACGGAGCGTTTCGCTGGGAATGCGGCACGATGAACACCCGGCCGGTACCGTAACTGAGATTCAAGAGCGATCCGCCCAAAGAACCCCAAGCTCCCTTCGGCACCCACACCAATTCAGCCGGACTGCGATCCTTCTGGTTGGTGATCCAAACCATGGGAGGTTCCATCGCCGAGTCGGCCGTGTTGGTCACACTCGTGTAGCCGAACATGTTGCCGTAAAAGCCCCCCAACTTTACCCGATTGATCCGGTTTTTCGGAGTCCAGAAACCCTCCTGATCGGTCACGAAGAAACTGCCATCCGGGTTAAGGCACACCCCGTTGGCTGCACGGAAGCCCGTGGCCAAAATGTCCGTCTGACGGCCGTCGGCCCGGACCCGCAATAAGGTGCCATGATGAGGCACCACTGAATCCAGGGCGTGCCGGCCAGATTTAGCGTAGTACAAATTGCCATCCCCATCGGTTTGCAAACCCATGGCAAATTCATGGAAGTGCTCGGTGACCTGGTGGTCGTTGTTGAAATTGCCGATGAAATCTATCTCTCCGTCTCCGTTGAAATCCTGGAGTCGCGCGATTTGATCGCGGCAGGTGATGAAGAGATCCTGGCCCCGATATTTGACTCCCAGTGGTTGAAACAGACCACTCACAATTCGTCTCCACCGCAAGGTCGCCGGGGCCGGATCCATCAGGCCTTCCACCCGCCAGACATCCCCATTCCAAGTGCCCACCATGGCAGCGCGGCCGTCGGGCGTGAAATCAAAGCCCCCCGGGCGCATCCAACTTTGCCACGGGCTCTCCACCGGCAGCGGAAAGTCGTCGGCAATAAAAGGGCCATCGGTTTTTCCAGGCTGCGACCGGGTCTCGATTTCTTCATCCCACCGCTTCGGGCCACCATGGGTGAGCGGCTCCAAATCCATCGAACCACGAAAGGTCGGCATCAGCGCGGCGAGCGACGCTGGGTCGGCCCGTGAAATGTAGATCCGGGTCTTGGCCAACGGCGGCAATTCAGCGACCCAAAAGCCGGCGATCTTTCTGAGAACCCCATCACCCGACAACGCGACCGACACGGTCTCTGGGGCCACCCTCAGTTGGATGGGCTTGCCCGACTTCCCCAAATTCAGGGTGCGGGTAAAAACCGGTGTGGTGCCGTAGTCCAGCCAACCGGGTGACTCGAGCACCGGCGTTCCGCCTATGGTCGCAGCAATCACCACTTGGTTTCCGTGGAGATAGAGCCCGTCATACCGCGCCCAATCCCGAGGCAAGGGTCCGTAGCGACGCCCGTCTTTGCCGAGCAGACGGTGGTCGGTCCAGTCACCCTCGGGCGAGGCCACTCCAGGAGCGACCGGATTGACGAAATGCCGTTGGCCGATCAAGCCGGTATGGGTTCCATGGCTGCCATCGAAGGCGATGCCCTTCCAATCCACAAACTCGCCGGTCGTTGCCGCGGCCACCCGCAGCGTGTCCTCATCGTAGACCATCCAAGCTCGCCCCTTGCTGACGCCGCCGGGCCCTTCGTCGAGACGAATGGCGATGCCCTTCTGAGCGATATTTCCGGGTGCCACCTGAAAGGTCCAAAAGAGCGCCGGACCGAAGTTCATCCGGAGATACGGTGCGGGTGTCCGATCTTCGACTTCGACCGGAGCCCGTGTGAGTCCCTTGGGCAGCGCGGCCAACACCGCAGGCGTCACCGCAACGAACTGACTGGGATTGTGCGGCCGCAGGAAGGTTTCCCGGATGTACTGAATCACACTGTACTTCTGGGCGGTGGTGTACTGGTTCTGCGGCACCATCTGCCCATAGCCACGGGTTAAGGTGTGGAACATTGAGTCTGGGTCGGAACCATTCTTGAACACGCCCTCAGCAAAGCGCAGCGCGGTGGGAAGCGATCCCGGGGCCTCCCGAGTTCCGTGACAGGCGACGCACAGCGCGTCGTAGATAGCCTTTCCTTCGGCCAGGGTACGATCATTCCAACCGGCCACCACGGCAGCATGGTCGGCGCTCTCCAATGGCTGCACCCAAGCATGACGCACAGCCACTCCTTTGGCGGGTTCAATCACAGGACGATCGGAGGCATCGCCCGGTTGGTGAACGAAATCGGCAGTCCCAACGGTCGGTCCGGCCGAATCAAGCAACGCACCGATTTCAGATTCCGAGAATCCGCGCCGCCACAGTCTCACGCTTTCCACCCGACCGCGGCTCAAGTTGCCAGCGAAGTCGGGAGTGGCTCTTCCGACCTTGAGAATTTGCCCTGCAGGATCTGGCTTCGAAAAATCCGCCCGGTCCGAGATCTTGCGGCCATCGAGCCAGATCCGTGTTCTGCCAGAGATCACGCTGAGAATGGCCACATGGGGTTTCCCGTCGTCCACCCGAGGGCCACCGCTCAAGGCTCCCAACCAACCGATGTCATAAACCAAATGACCATCCCGGATGAACAGGGCCTTGGAACCCGGTTCCCAGTTTCCATAGGGAGAACAAACGGCAAAGAGCGTGCCTGGTCCCTGGGCTGCAAACTGCACCCGAGCCGTTACATCCTTGCCGAAGGATATGCCCGCTGATGGAAAATCAACGCCGCCGCCGGTGCTGAGTGCCGCAATTTCTTCGGGACCTCGAACGAGCGCGCCATCGCTCCAGACACGTAGAATCGCTGGACCCTCAGCGGGGTGCTCCACTGCGATGTCTTGAGCAATCGCTCCCCGGAGAGGGAGACTCCATTCCTTGCCCCATCGAACCACACCTCCCGTTTTGTCGCTGAACTCAACATGCAAGCGGTAGCTGCGAGGCCACTCCGGTGTCTCCATCGAGAGGGCATGCCGGGGCGGAGCGGAGGCCAGAGCTTGGATCAACGAAAAACCGGCCAACGCGGTCAACACGATCATCCAAACCCGCAGGGCAACTCTGTCCAGAAAACGTCTCTTCGCAGTCATGGTCTTGTGGGGAATTTCTGGACGAGAGTTCCTGCAATCGACCAGCCGGTAAAGCGGTGCCTGATCAAAACCACCGGAGAGCCACTCACTTCGCCTGGGTCGCTGGCTCGGACAGTGAACGCGGCGAATCTAGAATCGGTCGATCACCCATGAGTTTGGCCAACGTGGGCTCGATGGCCTGAACCCAGGCTTCGGCACCGGCAGGACTGGGGTGGAGCAAGTCCCACATCAAGTCGGTGTTGATGGTACTGTCCGCGCGCAAGAAGACCTGATTCACATCCATCCAAAAAACGTGCTGCCCATCGGCCAATCCGGAAGTGAGTTCGCCAGCGCGACGGCAGGTTTCAATGCACTGCGCGGATGAATTAAAAGCCGGTGGGCTGACCCCTTTTTCGCCGTCACCGCCGCGTGGGAAAATCCTCACGATCAGGATTTTCGTGCTCGGATGGCGACGACGGATGAGCTCAACGATTGCTCGGGTCCCCGCAAAAATCTCTTCCGGTGAATGGGTGCGGGCGAAATGCCGATCATCGGCATTGTTCGTCCCGATCAAGAGCACCATCACCTTGGGCGACTGGGTGAACTCCAGTTGGCCATTTTGGAGGTTCCACAAAATTTCCTCGGTGCGCTGCCCATTCATGCCGAGGTTGATAGCTCGGCGCGACTCGAAGTGGCGCTTCCACACCGCTTGGTTCGGAGCGTATTTGCCATCATTCATATCCCCGAGGGTGTGGGTGATGGAGTCTCCAATGAGTGCCAGGTCGAAGGTCCCGGCTTGGACGGCCTTCACCTTTTCCTCGTGACGCGAGTTTGCGTTCTTAGTCGGGAAATCGGCATCCCCTGGCTTGGATTCGGCGTGCACGAGCAGCGCCCAACTCATGCCGATCGTGGCGATCGTGGCGAAGGCCTGGAGGTTCATGCCTTGCCGATGGAGTTCCTCATTTCTTGGAGCTGCTTCGTAGCAATCCCAACAGGTCGGTCCAGCGGGATACCGGCACACGCCAGCAGCGTGGTTAGCAAATCCCCCTGATTGCCTTTGACGCCGCTCAGGAAACGCCCCGTATTGAGCGATCCCCCGCCCTTTCCGGCGAGGATGAACGGCAGGTTTTCCCGGGCGTGCACGTTGCCGTCTTCTAACCCGGAACCCCACATCATGATGCAGTTGTCGAGCAGCGTGCCGTCCCCTTCCTTCAGTTGATGCATCTTCTGCACCATCCGAGCGAACTGGGCGATATTGAAGGCGGTGATCGCCGCCACCTTGCTGACCTTATCGAACTCGTTGCTGTGGTGCGTTTGCGAATGGTGTTCGTCGTTGAACCCCAGTTCCGGGTAGGACACCCCATTCGGAGTGGAGCCGATATAAGTACTGACGCGAGTCGTGTCAGTCTGGAACGCCAGCACGTTCAAATCGCACATCACCTCCATGTATTCGCTGCGCTTTTCGCCCTCGGGAATTTTGATATCGATGGGCGGCGAATCTGACGCCAACCGTTTGCTCACACTCACACCCGCTGCCTCCAAAGCCGCTTCCTTCTGACGGTACTCGATGGCTGCAATGCGACGTTCTACACTGCGAACGCTGTCGAGGTATTCATCGAGCTTGTGCTGATCGTCCCGAGGCAACTTGCGCCGCAAGTCTTTGGCACCGCCAAGGACGAGATCGAGCATCTGACGATCCAAAGGATCTGCCTTGCCGGAGCTCCCGGTTTTCTTGGACTTCCCAAAGAGCCGATTGAGAACATTCCGCGGATTAATTTCGGCCGGGACGGCTTGAGTGGCCGAACGAAAACTGCAGTGGGAATAGTACCCCTCATTGAGTCCGTCTTGGTTCTCCTTGTGCGTCTGGGGCATCGTGGCCAACTCCAGCGACGGCAGCGCCGTGAAGCCCCCTACGAAATTCGCGGCGATCTGATCCGCGGAAATCGCGATGTTGATGACATCTCGCTGCTTCGCATCGGGCAGTGCCGCGGTGAGCCAGGTGGACAACTCGAGCGCATGGGGAGCTCCATTGAATGGCGCAATCGGCACTCCGGAGATGCCCTTCATCATCAGGCATTGATCCAACACGGGGCGCAGCGAGGCCAAGGCGGGCGGCGGAGAGGTCAGGAAACTCTCCGGACTCTTCGGCCAAAACTGCTCCATGATGACCCCATGGGGCATGTACATGAACCCCAGTCGCACCGGCGGTTTGACTCCCTTGCTCTTGCCGACTTCGGCCAAAGCCATGATGTCCAAAAGCGGTAGAGCGAGCGAAGCCCCGATCCCTTTTAGACACGTACGACGATCCATCAGGCGGTTACTTTTCATGGGAGGCGGAAGCGGTTGATTCTTGGACCCTTCGGTGCATGAACGGATAGCTGGTGACGATTTCTGTGATGAGTGTCTGAAGACGGTAGCCGTCTTTGGCGGCGGTTTCCATCAGATGATCCACAACGATTTCGTCGTAGCCTTCTAATTGGCGGCAGAGGGAGTACGCCAAGAATTTTTCGGTAAAATTCCGGGCTAACTCCTTCGGTCTGGCAGCGATGATGGCCTTCAGATCTTTGGGCGCGCTGAAGCGTTTCCCTCCGGGGAGTTCACCGGCCGCTTCAATGGCCCCGCCCGTGTCGTCGCGATTGCGCCAGCGGCCAATCGCATCGAAGTTCTCTAGTCCAAAGCCGATGGGATCCAGAATCTTGTGGCAGTTGGCACAGACGGCTTCTGTTCGGTGAAGCTCGGTCCGCTGTCGCAAGGTCAGTTGGGCGACGGTTTTTTGATCCTGCTTTTCCAAGGCCGGAACATTCGGTGGTGGCGGTGGTACTTTCTCGCCCAGCACTTGTTCCAACACCCACACGCCGCGTTTGACGGGACTGGTGCGGTTGGGAAACGAGGTCGTCGCCAGAACACCCGGCATTCCGAGGACCCCGCCCCGATTGGGATCCGTCAGCTTAACCCGGCGCATCCGCGACCCGGTGACGGTGTTTTCCAGCCCATAGATCGGAGCGAGGGTCCTGTTGAGAAACGTGTAATCCGAATCGACGAACCGCACGACGCTCCGGTTTTCACGCACGATGCTGTCGAAAAACAGGCGGGCTTCGTCGTACATCGCCAAACGCATCTCGGCGTTCATCTGCGGAAACTTCACAGTATCAAAGGTCTTGCCTTCCAAGCTCGCCAATCCCAGCCACTGCGCGCCAAACCCGTCAAACAACGCTCGAGATCGCGGGTCTTTGAGCAAGCGCTTCACCTGCAACCGAAAGACCGCTGGATCATGGAGTTTCCCGCGATCGGCCAATCCGGACAATTCCGCATCGGGCATCGTGGACCACAGCAAGTAAGACAATCGGGAGGCCAGTTGATAATCATCCAAGCGGACAATTCCACCGACGGGCTGCCCCTCTCCATGGGGGGTAATGAAAAGGAACTGTGGTGACACCAGCACTGCCTTGGCCATCAAACGCAGCGCATCGTTGTAGGCCAGTCCGTTCGTGCGCCCTAGGTCGAACACCCCCAAAAGCACATCCAGTTCTGCGTCGGAGGGAGGACGTCGGTAGGCTTTCCGGGCGAGAGATGCCGCCACCGGTCTTGCTGCGACACGAAGGTCCGCCCCGCTTCGAGGCGCCGGCCCCAACCAACGCCGCTGCGCGGAATTCAAAGTCGCTGCGCCGGCGGGCAGTATTTGATCGAGCACCTCATTGGCGATGCTCAGATACTGCTCCGATTGGAGGGGCGACAACGTGTTCAAGTACCCCTCCCCGATCACCTCTTCCGGCAACTCCCGGGCAATCGCCGAATCCACGCCGAAGAGATCGTGCAGCGTATTGCCATACTCGACCTTGGTGAGGCGGCGAATCACGAACAGTCCGGGATCCTTCTGGCTCAGGAACTTGATCTGGTTGATCCCGTTTAAAAACGCCTGCCGCTCTGTGTCGGTCGGCTGTTTTTTGGCATCGGTCGGCGGCATGTCGTGGGCCTTCACGTTGGCGGCCGCCTGCTTCCACCGTTTTGCGATCGTCGCATCGCCCGCATTGCTGAGCGCGGGCTGGAAATTAATACCCCCCTTCTGCCGATCTTGGCCATGGCAGCCGATGCAGTAGGTCTTAACGAAGGGAGTGACGCTGTCCTTAAAAGACTTTTGGGCGTCGGCCTTAAGTGCGGCGAAATCCGGATTAACCCGAGACTCCGCCAGGCCAGTCCAAGTGAGGAGCAACGTGAACCCACAAAGGGCTTTGATCAGCTGAAGACCGCCTGGAAATTCAGGGATTCTCATGGAGAGCGGTGCGAAGCATGAGCAGAACGTGACGAATGACAACGGATAGGAATTCGCCCAAACCGCTCGTACGTTCCAACTCCGGCTTAGATCCCAGAGTCCAACGATCCTTCGTCTGTGGATTCCAGGCGCATCGCCCCACGTGTAAGATTCAACTGCGGTGGCCCAACCACTCCACAACCCCTCGAGCCGCTTGGGTTCCCATCGCGAAGCAGCCCTGCATGAGGTATCCGCCGGTGGGCGCCTCCCAATCCACCATCTCGCCGGCGACGAACAGGCCGGGAAACCGTCGGACCATGAGTTGGTCATCGATTTCCGACCAACTCACCCCACCCGCCGAAGAAATGGCTTCAGCCAAAGGACGAGGCCTCTTCAGCGGGATGACGCACTGCTTCACGGCACGCGCCAGAGAAATGGCGTCGTTCCAGGGCCGGTCTGACAATAAGGCGTGCGCCGCGTCACCGATGCGCCACCGAGGGAGGGCCTCGTTAAGAAAATTACGCCGCGCCGACTCCATCTTAGAAACCAACTGCTCGACACTGAAGGTCGGCTTAAAATCGATGGCGATGGAGGGTTCTGACATCGCACGCAATGCGGACCCGAGTTGGTAAATCGCGCCGCCTTCGAGCCCATAGCGCGTGACAAGCAGCTCCCCGATGGCCAGCGCGTCACCGGCGCGAACATGGATGTTCTTTAACGGCTTGCCTTCGACACGTGCCAGAACCTTCGCAGGCCAATCGCATTCCCAACCACAGTTGGCCGGAGCCAGCGGATGCACCGTGAGACCGAGCGACGCCAACAACCCAGCCCAAGCGCCGTCGGATCCCGTCTCGGGCCACGACCCACCACCCAAGGCCAGGATGACCGAATCCGCGGTGGCCGTTGCCCCATGGGCAAACCCCAATTGGAAACCGCTCGCACCGGAAACCGATCCATCGACACTCTCGGATTGGCCTCTTTGAAACGAGGCTCCGGCCAACGACTTCAAGGACACGAGGCGGTGATTCACCTCAAAGGTCACACCGAGTCCGCGCAGGCGAGCCACCCAGCGGCGCAACAGCGGAGCAGCCTTCATCTCGACTGGATAGACCCGCCCCGTGGTGGCCTGGAAGGTTTCAACGCCCAGTCCGGCGGCCCAATTCCGTAGCGCCCCAGGATTAAACTCGCTCAGCAGTTTCGGCCAAAACTCAGTCGGCTGGCCAGGTCCAGAGTACCGCGTCTGAAAGCGATCTAGAGCTTCTCCGTGGGTGATGTTGAGTCCGCCCTTTCCAGCGACCAGAAACTTCCGGCCGACAGAGGGTTTGGCGTCATACAGCGTCACCCTCAAACCCGCCGAGGCCGCGACTTCCGCAGCACGTAAACCGGCCGGTCCGCCACCGATCACGGCAACAGAAGAAATTGTGGGTAAAATAAGCGACTTCATCAAAACCATGGCCTTCAACTGTGGAGACCTAGAGCCAACAGCGTGCGCAGCGCCCTCAAATTCACCACCACAATCGAAGCGCCAGTTCTCCTGATGGTCGTACAAATTCCACGGTCAAGGGGAAGATCTTCTGGTCCCTTCGTTCGATTCCAGAGCTGGCAACCCAAGGAAACGGGGCCGATCGGGGCGAGGCCGTAGGACACTCGTAGGACAGTGGCCTGAAAAACTGAGAAACCAACGCTGCGTTTGCCCCTCTGGCGTCACCGGGCCGACGACTGGATGAGCTGCCAGCGTGCAGCGATGGCGAGAGCACGACCTCGCTCGAAGTGACGTCATTTATCAAGCAACTGGAATGGGTTTACCTACCTGGATTGATCCGTGCTTAGAAAAGTAATTGCGATGTCTATGTGTCGTGATGTATATGTAGCGAATGAAGAAGCCGCTGAAGTATTCGAGCGCGCCAAAACCGCCGGATGTCTTGTGCGATCTCCCCGCGCTGACCAGAGGACTCAACGAGTCCGTGGGTATGGTTCGCACCCAAATTTATCTGACGCGCACCGAGCACGGTTTCATTGAGGCTGAGGCGGCTCGCCGGGGTGAAACGATGGCGGCGGTGATCCGTGGCTGCATCGACGACAAGATGCGGGTGCCTGACACCGCGTGGGCAGCCAACCCCATGCTGGAGCCCACGCCGTCGGATGCCGGTCTCGAATTGCCGGAGGATGCTGCTATCAATCACGACCACTACCTCTACGGAACAGCCAAAAAATATCTAAAGAAACGAGGTAAATGGGTGCTGGCCGAATCGGAGGCGAGACACTGATGCACAGCCACCGAGTCTTCCTCGATTCGTCGTTCTGGATCGCCTTCCGAGATACCCGCCAGACTCATCATGCCCGGGCGCGCGACTGTCTGGCCGCTCTGTTTCAAGAGCGGACCCACTTCGTAAGCACGCCTTTAGTGTTCGCGGAAACCCATGCGACCTTCGCCCGTTCACTGGCGGTGCGCGAAAAGATCATCGCCGACTTCTGGGAAAATCCGCTGCTCCATTTCGCGGAGGTCACCGACGCCGACCACCGTGCGGCTATCCAGTTTCTGAGGCAGCACGCAGACAAGTCGTACCCCTTCTGCGACGCGATTTCATTCGTCGTGATGCGGCGACTGGGAGTCAAACGGGTCGCCGCCTTTGATGACCACTTCCGGCAAGTCGGTGGGTTTGAGGTAATTGGGTGACCCGGAGAAACGGGGTGGAACGGGGTCTGGAAACGATTTCCGAATTTGACTCACTCGGGTGTCAATTACAGACGCTCAATTCCTAGGCAAGAGACCGTTCAGGCTGCGGAGCCCTTGACCGAGTTCAGAGAAAAGGGAACTGGTGCATCCAAAATCGCAAATCGTTTCCTCACCCCGTTTCAGAATTGCTAAGGGACCCCGATCCCGGCCGATCCCCTAACCCGCGGCGATGACCTCGCGGACCACGTTGCCGAAGACGTCGGTCAGTCGGAAATCGCGGCCGGCATGGCGGAAGGTGAGGCGTTCGTGATCGAAGCCCAAGAGCTTGAGCATTGTCGCATGCAAGTCGTGAACCGAGACCGGATTCTCGACGGCCCGGAACCCGAAGTCGTCGGTCGCTCCATGGATGGTTCCACCCTTGATCCCGCCGCCCGCCATCCACAGAGAAAACCCCCAATGGTTGTGGTCCCTGCCCTGCGCGGCTCCCGATCCGTTTTGTCCCATCTCCACCGACGGCGTTCTCCCGAACTCTCCGCTGCACAAGATGAGGGTGCTCTCCAGCATCCCCCGCTGCTTTAAATCCATGATCAATGCGCCGAGGCCTTGATCGCATTCGTTGGCTACCTTGCGATGTTCTTCGCGAATGTTCGAATGACTGTCCCAAGGCTGCATGTTCCCGTGCCACGTCTGCACGAATCGCACCCCGCGTTCGACGAGGCGACGGGCGATGAGTAACTGCCGATTCTGCGGTCCCTCGCCGTAAGCCTTTCGAATGTGTGCGGGTTCTTGATCCACATCAAAGGCATCGGTCGCCTCCATCTGCATGCGGTAGGCCAGCTCGAAAGATCGAATCCGCGACTCGAGGGCTGCCTCGCCGGGCCGAGATGCCAAGTGATCGGCGTTGAGTTCCCGCAACAAGTCAAACTGACGCTGTTGATCTTGAGGTCCGAGGCGTGCGTTGCGGATGTGGTCGATCAACTTCCGCGGATCGGCTTGCGAGGTGTCGACGTGGGTTCCCTGATAAGAACCCGGCAGGAAGGCCGAACGCCAATTGGCGGCTCCTCCGACGGGCATCCCACCGGGGCACAAGGCGACGAAGGCCGGTAAATTCTGGTTCTCGGATCCCATGCCCCACGTCAACCACGAGCCAAAACTCGGACGCACCAGCCGCTGATCTCCGGTGTTCATGAGCATGAGCGACAGCTCATGGCTGGGCAGCTCGACATGCATCGACCGGATCACCGCCAGCTCGTCGGCACATTGGGAAAGGTGAGGAAACAGATCGCTGATCGGAATCCCGCTTTGGCCGTGTTGCCGGAAGGTGAAGGGCGATGGAAGGGCTACACCGGTCTTCCGCTCCGTCTGAAGGTTTTCATAGGGCAGCATCTGGCCCGCCCGGCGCGTGAGCTCCGGCTTGGGATCAAATGTGTCTACCTGCGACATGCCGCCGTTGAGAAAGACATGAATGACCCTCCGAGCGGTGGGGGCGAAATGCGGGACAAGGGGCATGTCTCCAGCCAAGGCCGGCTGGCAGACCAAATCTGCGAGGGCCAGAGAGCCGAAGCCCATGCCGCAACGCTTCAGGAAGTTGCGCCGTGATTGAGGAAGCAAGGGGTTCATGGGGTTCAGTTCAGTCCACGAATGAAAACTCATTGGAGGCGAGCAACGAATGCGCCGCCTGCTGCCACGCCATGGCCTGGGCTGCTTCGTCGCCAGTCCGCACAAAACGCAGGATCCGATCTAGCTCTGCTGGTCGGGGTTCGCGGGCAAACACGCGGTGGTAAAGTTCCCGGGCGCGCAGGACGTCATCCCGGCCCGCAGCCTTGACGGCCAGCACAGCGAGGGCTTTTGCTCGATCTTGGACGAACTCCGAATTCAGTGCGAACAGGGCCTGCTGGGGAACCGTGGTGTCCGGTCGACGGGCGGTGCATGAGCTCGGGTTGGCTGCGTCAAAGGTGCTCGACAAGTTCGACACGATATCCCGGTTTACAAAAGCATAGACGCTGCGGCGCAACACTCCAGCTTGAGCCTGACGATCGAATGGCTTACCGCCTATGCTGAGGTCGAGTTCACCGGATGCCCACAGCATGGAGTCGAGCATTGCTTCCATTTCCAGTCGGCGAGTCGGCATTCGCCACCAAAGCTGGTTGTCGGGATCTATGTTCCTGGCCTTCTCGTTCTCAAAAGACCCTTGCGCATACACGGCCGAGAGCATGATGCGGCGGTGCAACCGCTTGATAGATCCGCCATCCGCCGCGAAGGCCGACGCCAGATGATCGAGCAACTCTGGATGCGTCGGACGGTTGCCCCGCGTGCCCCAGTCGTCGGGCGTTCGGACCAAACCTTGACCGAAATGATGCTGCCAAACCCAGTTCACCAAGACCCGGCGTGTGAGGGGGTTTTCCTGAGAAACAACCGCGCGGGCCATGCCGAGCCGGCGGGAACCCTCAGGAAAGGGTTCCGCACCCGATCGGCTCAGCACGGACAAAAATTGCGGGTTCACCACCTCGCCCCGGGCCAAGGGGTTGCCCCGCTTCAGCACATGGAAGGCCGCGGGGGCCGGAGACTCGGTGAGAACCATGGCGCGGGCCGGAGATCCTGCCGCGTTCAGGTGTAACTCGTGAATGCTCCCTCGGCGTCCTCCCAAAGTGTCATTGACGGTGCGATTCAGAAGTTTCAATGCGACCGCCTCCGTCACCGCAGTCGGAGTGTTTCCGCCGTAAAGATGACGACGCAGTTGCCGCAGGACCGGGCTGTTGATTTCGAGTTGCCGAGGGTCTTCGTCGGGAGTGATTTCTGCCCCGGTGGCCGCTTCGGCTGAAGCCGTTATGAGCGCTTTCAACCACGCCTGATGCACGGTAGCGAAAACCTCCCCATACGCATCAGCGACCTCGGCGAGGGACTTGCGAGGCTTCCGCCCCATCGCTTCCAGAACCCGGGGATTCCATCGCGGAGCTTCTGCGGGGAGTTTGTGCAGGTCCTTGATGGCGGCGGGGTCTCCGTTCTCTTTGTGGAGCGCATTTACCAAATTGGTGCACGCCCCCTCAAATCCGTCGGCCGGCAGCCGGGCCAAACGCACCCAGGGCCCGAACACGGGATCGGTGTCGGGCATTGCAGCGAGGTAATCGCGCCAACGATTGAAGATCAACGGGCGGATGTCATCGGTGCGGTAGGACAGGAACTCGGTGGAGACATCCTGCTCCGGAACCCCCTTGGCGATCTCGCGCAAGTAGAGGCCCACCTGCATTCGCAAGCGGCCGCGCATTACCTCATTGTGCTCCGCGGCCATTTCATCGTGACGGGTCTGGAGGCGCACCAACTCCCGCTGGTAGTCGCGACGGGCGTCGTTGGTTTTTCCAGAATCAATCACCGGCAGAGAATCGGGCACGCCACTGGCAGCTAACGCCGCGTACAGGGAATAGTAATCCCGGGTCGAAATGGCATCGAACTTGTGATCATGGCATCGGGCGCAAGCCACGGTGAGGCCCATCAAGCCGCGCGAAACGACATCAATCTGATCGTCGATCACGTCGTGCCGATTGCGATATTGCATGCCGACCGTAAGAAATCCCAACCCGGCGAGGGCCGGATCATTCTCCTTCAGACCCAGTTGATCGGCGGCGATTTGCTCGGTCACAAACTGCTCGTAAGGCACGTCGGCGTTGAAGGAGCGGATGACGTAATCCCGGTAGGTGTAAGAGAATGGAAACCGGGTAAAACCAATGGCGCTCCCACCGTGAGTGTCGGCGTAGCGGGCGAGATCGAGCCAGTGACGGCCCCATCGCTCACCGTAGCGCGGTGAATTGAGCAACCGGTCTAACACCTTCTCGCGGGCATCAGGCGACGCATCCGCCATAAAACCCTGAACCTCTTCCCAAGACGGGGGCAGCCCGGTGAGGTCAAACGTGGCGCGTCGAATCCAGTCCAACCGAGAGGCCGGCTGCGACAGAGAAAGGCCGCGGGACTGGAGCGCAGCGACAATGAACCGATCAATTTCAGTATGGCTCGAAGCGACCCGCGGGGGAGGCACTGGGTTCCCCACCGGCTGATAAGCCCAGTGGTTTGTGCCGCTCCCAGCGAGCGGTGCAGCCTCCAGCAGCCCAATGGCAAACAACCCACTCACCATCCAGGCGGCCAGGATTCGATGGACAACAAGCCGCACCCCTTGGCCATGCCATCGGCAACGGTCCATGGGAGGATCCATGGGAGGGTGACTGCTGCAGGGGCTCATAATTGAAAACGTGTGCGGAAACACCGCGCTCATCAAGCCTCACCGTGGACGCTTAATAGAGTGGCAGAAATCAAACTCCCAATCGTCTCCGAATCAATACTGACGTCGGATCAGCGCAGTTCGGTTCCGGTGCGACCTCCGGAGCCATCCAGAACACAAATCTGATTCACTGTTTTGAACCGTGCGTGATCGGTAAATTCCCAGACGACTTGTTTCTCTCTCGTGACTTCAAAGGCTTGGGGTTGTTTGCCCAGAAATGGACCCGGCAAATAATTGCTGATGATGGTGTTCCCATTGCTCAGCCGCTGGCAGCCGGCTGGCAGTCGCAACGAATTTCCTGGTAGGTCGTTTCCGCTGATTTGCCAAACCACGTTCAGCTTCTTGTCCAGCTCTACGACTTTCATCGTGGGTCCGAGAGTGACCAAGAGGTGTTCGTTGGGAAGTCGAACGGCCGCATGCGGATAACCCTCTACGGGGATCTCGCGGAGCAGGACGCCCGTGGGCGAAAGTTCGACAATCTTCTGCTCATCCATCAAGCACACCCAGTAATGACCGTCGGCGGTTTGCCGGGTGCCTCGGAACTGATGCCCCATGTTCTTGGCTTTGGAGGCGATCGGGATTTCGTTGGTAATCTGCCCCGTTTTACCCACTTCAACAATTCGACTCATGCCGCACTCGGCCACCAGAACATTGCCGTTTTTGAGCGGCTGGCACGAATGGCATTGAGCTTGGGCAGGCGCTCGATATTCCCAGGCGACCTGATGCTGAGGGGTGATTTCCATTGCCCCATGGCGGTAACAAACGAGCACATTGCCATTGGGCCGCATCCAGCAGTCTTGCGGCGTCTGAACAGCGTGCTCCCACTCTACCTTGCCGTCCTCAGCGACGATGGCGATTTTGTTCCCCTCGTAATCACAGCACAAAATGCGGTGGCGAGCCGAGTGTATCAAAGGTGCGCCTAGAACGGACACTCCGTGCAAGGCCACAGCGGTGGCTGTCTGCCAAGCAAACTGACGCCGCGTGAGCTTCGAAATAGAACGCGTGTTGGGTCTCATGGTGGGAATCCCCCAGTTTCTAAAGTACCCAGCGTCGCGTTGCGAGACTGATCCTGCAGGCAAACAGGCTTCGTGGGGGG
>SXXZ01000015.1 GCA_005789375.1 Verrucomicrobiales bacterium
CCCTGGGTATGGTGATTTTGAGTCTCCTCAAGGGCTATCGCGGTGAACTCGACCGATACCTCTTTGGTGACATTCTTTCCGTAGGATGGAGTGATGCCGCCTTGGCCTTGGTCGTATTAATCACCGTAGGCTCAGTCCTATTCTGGAAACTCAATGCTCTAGCCCTGTTAACCGCCCATTCGGATCTGGCGCATGTGTCGGGCGTTCCGGTGCGCTGGCTGAACTACGGATTCGTCGCCCTGCTCACGGTGACGGTGGCGCTGAGCATACGCCTGCTCGGCATCATTCTAGTAACCTCGCTCGTGGTAATTCCACCGGCGGCGGCTCGGAATCTGGCCCGTAGTCTGCGCCAGCAAATTCTATTGAGCCTTTTTCTCGGCCTCATCGGCGCCAGCGGCGGGGTAATTCTCTCTTATCCGCTCAACTTGCCCAGTGGCCCCTGCATCACCCTGACCTTGGCCGGATTGTTTGTTCTGTCCCTACTCGGAGGTCGACTGCAACGTGGCCACCAGAACGCTTCATGAGCCGACCCTGCCCCCAGCACCAGCACCCTCACCGACTCATCCAGCAACCGCTGTCTGACCTGACTGACAAGCTGCGCCGGGGTGAACTGAAAATCACTGCCCCGCGTCAGGCGATTCTCGACGTGCTCCGCAAGCATTCGTCCCCGCTGACGATCAAGGAAATCCACACCTCGCTCGGTAAACTCGACTGCGATCTGGCGACCATCTACCGCAACATGCACACCCTCGAACGCATGGGGTTGGTGAGGCGTTACGATTTTGGAGACGGAGCGGCCCGTTTCGAATTATCTCCCGAGGAAGGCGATGGTCACCACCATCATTTAGTGTGCACTCGCTGCGCGCGCATCATCGAGCTCGACGACTGCTTTCTGAATGATTTTCAGGATCAATTGGCCCGCCGGCATGGCTACACCCAAATTTCACATCGAATGGAATTCTTCGGGCTCTGCCCCAGCTGCCAAGCCCCTTGAGCATACCGGCCAAGATGCCATGCTGCGAAGAGTCGAACGCTCCTCCTATTATCTTCAGCCAGGCTCCCATGAATCGGCCATCGCCCCCCAATTCACGACCTAACCCGGCTTGGGTCTTAGGTGGATATATGGCGGCGGTGTTTGTCGGTGGAGCCCTGCTAGCTCCATGGCTCTGGATGTTCGTCCAGTACGTCGGCCCTGACTCTTCATTGGCCGTGCAACCGTTTCGCAGGTACGTAGACCGAAGTCTTCTGGGGGTTGCCCTGCTTGGGCTTTGGCCCATGGCAAAAAGTGGCCTTTTCCCCGGTTGGCACTCCGTCGGCATGGTGTGGGGCCGACCCGCCCGACGGGACCTGTTAATGGGCCTGGCGGGCGGACTGATGTCGCTGGCATTCGTGGCGCTTCTCTCTCTCGGATTTGGTGTCCGCACCTGGGATTCGGCTCATTCCTGGAGCTTACTGCTCTCTCATGCGATTCGGGCGCTCGGTGCGGCCATCGCCGTTTCGTTCATGGAAGAACTCTTGTTCCGGGGGGTGGTTTTTGGATCGCTTCGCCGCCAATTTTCTTTCACTACCGCGGCTCTGAGCAGTGCGACTCTCTATGCTCTGGTCCATTTCTTCCAACGGCCAGAAGCCCCCGTCTCAGTCGGTCCTTGGACCGGCTTAGAAATGCTGGCGCGCATGCTTTCGGGTCTGAGCCAACCCTCACAGGTGTTCCCCGGAATTCTCACCCTGGGAGCGATCGGAGGGTTACTGGCTTGGTGCCGCGAGCGAACCGGTGCGCTGTGGCTCCCGTTGGGTTTGCACGCAGGATGGATCTTCTGGTTCAAATCCTACACGTTCTTCACCGCACCGCTGGCCAACTTAGGCAGACAATCGTGGTGGTGGGGCTCAGCCCGGTTGCACGATGGGTGGCTAACCTTTGCGGTGATCGCCGTCACCTCGGTGTTTTTTGTGGGCATGCTTGGAAACCGTAAGAACCCAACCAGTGCCACCCCTTTGGGCCATTTCCCTTGAACGTTCCCATGTCCCTTGAACGTTCTATCAGCCGACCTCATCGCAAACCCGATGGCCGATTCGGACTGGGCTCTGGGGCCGAGATGATTCTGGGGCTGGTCTATCCCCCGGTTTGCGCGCTCTGCCATCAACAACGGGCCGATCCAATTCAGGGCTACGTCTGCGACACCTGCCAAAGCGGGGTTCGCCGGATCACAGAACCTTGCTGCCAACGCTGTGGAATCCCCTTCTCCGGAACGATTATCGGCTCTCAAACTTGTGCCGCCTGCCGGAGGGACTCCTGGGCCTGGGATGAAGCCCGTGCCGCCGCCATCGCCGAGGGTATCACCCTAGAATGCATTCACCGGCTCAAATACCAGCGGGAGCTCTGGTTTGGGACATTTTTATCGGGGCTCATGATGGAGGCCGCATTGCCCCGATTGGTCGACCATTCCTGGCAAGGTGTTGTGCCGGTACCACTGCACCGCGTCAAACAGCGCGAGCGCGAATTCAATCAGGCCGGGCGTCTGGCCGCACCTTTGGCCCACGCGTTGGGGGTGCCCTTAAGGACGGATCTGGTCCGACGACGCGAGGCCACGTCGAGCCAAACTTCCCTGAGCCGGGAGGATCGGATCGGCAACATGAGGACCGCCTTCGAACCGGCCGCTACTGCTCAGATCCACGGATCATGGATCCTCGTGGACGACGTCCTCACCACCGGGGCAACCACCGATGGAGTGGCGGCCGTTCTGAAAAATCTTGGCGCCGAACGCGTGGTCGTTTGGGCCGTCGCTCGAGCCGTCTTGGAAATCAATCGGCCGCCCACCCGTCAGGCCTGACTCTTCGCATCCAACACCTCGACGACATCCGTCTTCGACGGCCACGAGGAATCATCCTCAAGAAAGGCAAACAGGTGGCTCACCCAGCCCTGGTCATCGAGGTGGAGTGTGAAGGCCGCTTTTGAGGGGCATCCTTTAATCTCGGCAAAGGTGTGGCCTCCAAAAATGGCCCCTCGAGTTCCGGGAAACGAACCGTCCGGGGCGCGAAGTCGGATCAACAGCGCAGGTCCCAAACGTTCGCGACCCAAGACCGTCACGCCGACCAACTGAGTCGCCAGCGCGGCATCAGGCTCGGCCAACAGCAAATGGCGCAGCACGGCTTTCTCCCACGATTCAAGAGCAACGACTCCGAGGTCTGAGGGTTCCATCACCGGTCTATTAGAGACGTTTGAGTTTCGACCCTGTCTTGGAATCCTCGACGGTCCAACCCAGAGCCTTGAGTTCATTGCGCACCGCGTCTGCCAACGCGAAATCGCGAGCCTCTTTGGCGGCGTTGCGTTTCTCCAACAAAGCCATCGCTGCGGCAGGGATTTTTTCGGGTGGCCGCCCGCCCAACCCCATGACTCCATCGACTCTCAACCAAGACTGAAGGCGTGCCGCGGCGGCGCTTGGGCTGAGTGAACCTATGGCCAAGGCCGCGTTAGTTTCACGGACCCAATCGAAGATCACGGCCCATGCCTTCGAAACATTGAGGTCCTCATCCAAGGCCTCGGTGAACGCGATCTCCAAGTCACAGGGCGTCGTACCGGTCTCCGGGGCCACCGACCCGGCCCGCTCCGTCAATTGAGCGACGGTGGCATCTAATCGGGCCAATGCCGATCGAGTGGCCTCGAGGCCTTCTCGGGTGAAATTGAATGTCTCGCGATAATGGGCGCTGATGAGCAGGAAGCGGATTTCTCGACCCTGAAATCCCTGTCCCAACAAATCTCGCACCGTAAAGAAGTTACCCAGCGACTTGCTCATCTTTTTGCCGTCCACCAGCAAATGGGCCGCATGAACCCAATGCTTCACGAACGGCCTACCTGGCTGCTGCAACCCTGTTCCTTCACTCTGGGCGATCTCGTCTTCGTGATGGGGAAACGCCAAATCTTCGCCACCGAGGTGAATATCAAAACTGGGTCCGAGAATCGCCATACTCATGGCCGAACACTCGATGTGCCAACCCGGGCGACCTTCGCCCCAAGGACTGTCCCAAAAGACAGCCCCATCGCCCGGAACACGGGCCTTCCACAGCGCGAAATCGGCCAGGTCATCCTTATCGTAAGAGTCGCCTGATACACGTTCTGTGCGCCGCTGCGCCTCTGGGTCCAGCGTCACCAACTGACCATAGCGACAACCACAGGCCCGGTACTTGTTGATACTGAAGTACACCGAGCCATCGCCCGCTCGGTAAGCAATGCCTCGCTTCTCCAACCGTTGGATGAGGTCGATGATCTGAGGAATGTAATCGGTTGCCTTGGGCAAATGATGGGGCCGGAGGCAGGAAAGGGTGGTCAGATCCGCGAGAAAGGCCTCGGTGTACTGGCCGGTAAACTCGGCCAGCGACAGTCCCGTGGCCGCCACTTGACGGATGATCTTGTCCTCCACGTCCGTGATGTTCATCACATGATTGACGCGAAATCCTCGGAATTCGAAGTAGCGCCGGAGCAGATCTGCAAAGACGAAGGTCCGGAAGTTTCCGATGTGACCGAAGTCGTACACAGTGGGCCCGCAGCAATAGAACCCAATGGATTCGGCGTCGGGAAACAGTGGCGTGAATGCCTCCACCCGACGGTGGAGCGAGTTGAACAAGCACAGGGCCATGCGATGGATGCAGAACCTACCGTTCTGGCGCAAAATAGAAAGGCATCGTGCGGCTGGGGATTCGAACCCGAAGTGGTTCGAGACTTTCGGCGCACGCCGTCCCACACCCCTTTGGCGGGGAATCTTGTCGGTGCGCTGCTCGCACCCTACCCTGAAGCCTCATAAATTTGCTGCCATGCCTCGGACTCCCAAGA
>SXXZ01000153.1 GCA_005789375.1 Verrucomicrobiales bacterium
CGGTAGGTAGGCCAGTCGGCGGCCCGGGCGGAAGCCACGGCCCAGACGGCTGCCGATACGATCAAAGTGCAGAATCGGTTCATGATGCGGAGTCGTTAAATGAGGGAAATGCGGATGGAATCGCCCAGTGCCCAGCCTCCAATCGGAGACGTTGGGTCGCATAGCGATTGGCCTCGGAACCGTGGGTGACCAGCACCACTGTGCCCCCGGAGCGACGGTAGTGATCCAAGTGCTCCAGCACCCGGGCCGCATTGTCGGGATCCAAATTGCCGGTCGGTTCATCGGCCAAAATCAAGGACGGTCGCTTGACCAAGGCTCGCGCCAAAGCCACCCGCTGCCGCTCACCAGCACTCAGCGTCGCGGGGTTTGCATCGCGGCGCTCGGTCAAGCCCAGCGCATCGATCCATCGATCGGCTTCTGACGGCTCAACAGCAGCCCCCGGCGGCAGTCCGGAAAGCACGTTGCGGTGCACGCTCAGGTAGGGCACGAGGTGGAATAATTGGAAGACAAAGCCCACCGACCGCGCCCGATATCGAGCCCTCTCGACAGCGTTGATGCGAGTCAACTCCACCCCGTCGATTCGCAAGGTTCCACTCTCCGCCCGAAGCAGCGCTCCGAGCATGAGCAACAAGGTGCTCTTGCCCGATCCACTAGCGCCTTGGATCACCACGAACTCACCGCGCTCCACGCGCAGGGACAAATCGGTGACACCAGCCACCACGCCGGGTTTGGAGGCGTAATTCCGGGTAAGGCCCGAGGCTTCGATGAGAGGAGTGTTCATGGCGTCATCCATCGGCTCGGAGTGTTTCGGCCGGGTCTTGCGATACGGCCATCATCGCCGGCAGGAAACTGGAAGCGGCCGCGAAAAGCGGCGTCCAAGTCAGGGCCGGCCCGATCAGGGTGGGATCCATTTTCAACGAGGCCGCCGTCACCGGAAACAAAACTGGCCCCCAGCGCAACGCCACGAGGGTCCCGACAACCCATCCCAACGCACCGCCCAATCCGCCCAGCAACACCGCCTTGCCCAAGAACAACGCCGCAATGCGTGAAGAGCCTGTCCCCAAGGCACGCCACAAACCGATCTCCACCCGACGCTGGCGCACGTTCAAAACGGCCAGTACCAAAATCCACACGGCCGCCACCAGCAAGGTCATCGGTACGGCAAAGGCGCTCACCCGTTCCGAGGCTTGCCGTTGCTTGGCCCGCGCGTCAGCTAGTGCGCGCATTTGAATCACCCGAGCCTCCGGCAACAATCGCGACAGCGCCTCGCGGATCTGCGGCAAAGGATCCTGATCGGCCGTCAGGCACAGGCAATCGATGGCCTTGATCTCGCTGATGCGACCCGGCAACCCGAGGGCGATTTGCGCATCCGACAAGGCGGTGTAGAGCCGCACGTCTTCGTCGGTTCCCGACTCCACCAAAACCCGTTCCACGCGAAGTGTTCGCCCGGCCACTTCCACAGTCCCGCCCACCTTCACTCCCAATCGCTCGGCCAAAATGCTCCCGAGTTGAGCCGTTCCCGGGGCGATGCGAAAACCCATGGGCTGCTTTTTTTCTCCCGGCCCGACCACTGTGTCACCCAATCCCGTGAGCAGGCACTCGTGGCCACCCAGGCGAATCCGCCGTTCCAAGACGGGTGTCAGGTGATTGAAGGTGATGAAGGTTCCAGCACCCGCCGCCAAGCGAGTCACGGTGTCCGCCGGCAACGTGTTCTCCGAATAGCCTTCCAGAAAAAACCGCTCGGGATCGGTGTCCTTGGGAAGGATTCGCAAGTTGAACCCCATGTCCCGAACCACACGCCGGGTCTCGCGTTCTGCAGCCGCGGTGAGCAGGTGCACGGCCGTGAGCAAGGTCACCGCACCGGTTAATGCGACGAGCATCAGGGCGGAGTTGAGGCGAGAGTACCACCCTTCCCTCAAGATGTTCTGGAGAGTGAAGTTCATCGTCTGGACGCACGGAACCAAAGACCGAGACCCACGGCAAAGAAGACCGACAAAGCCCCCGCCAAGACGAACCAAAGACCCCGACCCGGGTTCGTTGGCGTAGTAGCGGGCGGTGGCTTCGACAGCGCGGTCGATGAGGTCAACGCCGTAGGAACCATCGAAGCAGTCGGGTTCGTCGAAGTCTCGAAAGTGGCCGGAGCGGCGCCGGTATTGAGTGGCTCAGCGGGATCGGATTCCGACCCGAGCACCGTTTCGACCGATTCCTCGGAATAACCCAGCGAGGTCCCGGATGAGGGCGGCCGACGACGCCCAGGATTCTGCGGTCCGCGTTCGACAATGCGGCTAATTTCGGCCCGCACCATGGGGTTGCCCGGATCAAAGCCCAGCGTGTCCAAGGCGGCCTGCTGCAACTCTCGTCCCCAACGCCCCGGCAGGAGAGGTCCCTTCAACCAAGCCCGATCCAAATCGCATTCGCAGTCCTGACCAATGAGCAGCAACCGATCCCGCAAGGCCGTTTGCGTGATGAGCGGCCCTTCCAAGGGTGAACCCAACCGGCGTCCTCGACCAAAAACGAGGACCACCCGAGGTGAATCCGTGGACGCAGGATCCAAGCCTAAGCCCCAGACCAGCACCTTCTCGGCCACCTGTTCCTTCAACGACACGGCCACCATTTGAGGCGGGGTCTCCACCGGCTTGGGCATCGAAGACAGCAACCGCGCCGTTGCGGTAATGGCAGAGTCGACATCCTGACGGACTCGGGCATTGGCCTCCCCATCGGTGCCTTCAAGCAATAAAACCAGCGCGTAAGCACGAAGCCCTTCGCGATACACCCGCTCCCGTAGCGGCGACGTCACCGCCATCTCGACGCCCCGCAGCACCGCCGTTGCATCGGAAGGATTCGGCAACGGCAGGCTCAGGATACGCCCTTCCACATCGCGCAAGTACAACCCGGCGGTGCGCGGAAAGCCCCCGCCCGCGGGATCTTCGTCCCAAACCACGTTAGAATCGCGCAGCAGCAATTCGGCCTTGGAACGCACCTCCGCTGAAGCACCCGATTCGGGCACCCAGCGCAATCGATAGGCTTCTAGGCCCAGATCCACAAAGCCGGTGTCGCGGACCGAGTAGCGGCACGCCCAGGCGGACACAGCTACAAAAAACACGAACCACCCCAGCTTCTTTCGAAATTGATTCCAGCTCTTCATAATGCATTGCCTCCCGTGCTTTGAGCGCAATCCACACAGCCGGGAATCCGCCCGATCTTCAACTGAGACATACGGTACGTTCGCAAATCGCAAGTCAGTAATCTCCCGGCCAAAGGAGGCGCACACCCGGTGATGACCTTGATGGCCTCGAGGGCGGCCATCCCTCCGGCCGTCCCCGACACGGCCCCCAGCACGGGAAATTTCCGAGTCCATGTCTGGCTTTGCTGCGGGTACAGGCACCGCAGGCATCCGGTGACTCCCGGCACGAATGTGGTCAGGTGAAACTCCAGATCATAGACGGCCGCTTCCACCATCGGCCGCCCCTGACGCAGGGCCTCGCGGTTCATCAAGTAGCGCTCCTCAAAGAGGGGGGCGCAATCCACCACGACATCGGCCAGGCCCACCAATCGCGCGGCGTTGTCTTCCGAGATATTGGCCGGCTCGGCCACGATTTCCACCCGCGGATTCAAGGCCTTCAATCGCGCCACGGCGCAGTCGATGCGAGGCTTGCCGATGTGGTCGTGGGTCATGAGCAATTGGCGGTTGAGGTCGTCAGACCGTAAATTGCCGCCGTGGGCGAGGATCAACCGCCCGACTCCGGCCGCGGCTAATTCAAAGGCCACCATGCCTCCGAGTCCGCCCACGCGGGACACCAGCACCGAGGCCCCCTTTAGACGGCGCTGGGCCAACTCACCAAAGCCGCCCACGGGAATTTGCCAGCCGTAGGCCTCCACCTCATCGGCGGTCAGCTCAGGGCATCGGGCCACGTCCGCTGGAAGCTCAGGATTCAAGGCGTCCATCGCGCAAGTGAAGGATTCGGTCGGCGAGGCGTTCGGCTTCGGACCGGTTGTGGGTGATGTGTAAAATGGTGATGCCCGTGCGATTCCGGATCTCAGTCAGAACGGCAACGATTTCGCCTCGTGTTTGATCATCAAGGGCCGACAAAGGTTCATCGAGGCATAGCACCGGCGGATGAAAGGCCAGGGCCCGCCCCAAGGCGACACGCTGGCGTTCTCCGCCACTCATCCCCGCCGGAAACCGGTCCAAGAGCGGGGTCAAGCTCAGCCATTCGGCCAGTTCCCGGGAACGGCTTTCGCGGCGCTCAGGAACCCAGCCACGCACTTCTAAGGCAAACTCCAAGTGCTGACGCACGGTCAGGTGGTCAAAGAGCGCGCCATCCTGCGGAACCAATCCAATGCCTCTCTGTCCGGGCGGCAAATTTGTGACCTCACGGTCTCCGATCCAAATCGATCCCGACCGAATCGAACGCAAACCGCAAATCCCTTCGAGCAAGGTGGTTTTACCCGACCCCGTTCGCCCCATGAGAGCGGTATGGCTTCCGGTCGGAATTTCCATCGAGAGGTCTCGTAGCTGGAACCCCCCTGCTTGAACCGTGATGTGACGGAGGGAGATCATTTGTGTTGAAGGGAGGTTCCGCCCCCAAGCCCGGCCCCTCCCCAGGCACGCACCAAGAGCAAGGCCACCACGGCCGAACCCATCATCAGCAACGACACAGCGACCGCAGCCTCCAACCGACCAACGGACAACTCCAGGAACACCGTAGTCGGTAGCACCTCGGTCTTCATGCGGGTGGCTCCCGAGAAGACGAGGATCGGCCCAAATTCACCGAGAGCCCGAGCCCACGCCAAAGTGGCTGCCGTGAGAATGCCCGGGCGCGCTGCCGGCAACACCACCCGCCAGAAGGCTTGGGCCCGGTTGCAACCCAAGGTCATGGCCACCTGCTCTTGGCGGGGGTTGATTTGGGCGAAGGTCGTGCGGAGCGTGCGGACCGCGAACGCGCAGGCGACCATGAACTGCGCGAGGATCACGGAAGGCACCGCATAGGTGACCGGAAACACCGTTTCGAGGGCCCGAAGCGGGGCCGTCTGGAAGAGGATCAACAAACTCAGACCAATCACCAACGGCGGGAGCACGATGGGGATGTCCAACAAGGCGTCCAAGAAGGCCCGACCCGGAAACTCGAAGCGGGCCATCAAGTATCCGATCGGCACCGCCACCCACAGCGAGAGCAACGTCGTGAGGGTGCAACTCAAGAGACTCAATCGGATCGCATACCGAATCTCGGGCGAACCCAAGGCCCGCCACAGGTGCCCCGGCGTGGTGTAGAACAAATCGGCCGCGACCATCGCCAAGAGCAATATTACATAGGTGCCCCCGATGAGGATTAAGGCCGCCAGAAAACGACGGTCCGAACCAGGATCCAGACCGCGGCGAGACTCATCGACCGAGGGGGACAAAGGCGTATCAGAGCGAGAACTCAAGGGAGAGGCTCCTGCCATTGAAATCCGGCCGATACAAATCGGTCGCGCGACACTTTCGACTCCAACGCCTGCTGCAGACGGGACATCAACTGCGCATGGTCCGAGTTGCGACTCACGGCATACGGCTGGATCGCCATGGTTCCGGGTCCCGTCAGGCCAATTACTTCCACCGTATCCAACACCTCGGCCGTGTTGGCGGCATACACCAGCGCGACGTCCAAGGCTCCCGAACGCAATTGGTTGATGAGCAAATCACCCGTGGGCGCTTGCACCGCCAAGTTGGATTTCACCGAATCCCAAAGCCCCACCGAGCGTAGCAACCGAGCACTCAAGGCACCGAGGGCACTTTGGTCTTCCTGACACAACCCCACCTTCAAGGTCGTGCGAGTCAAATCGGACAACCCAGAAATCGCCTTCGGATTGCCCTTCCGCACTGCCAATACTAACGGCGTTCGAGCCAGAGCTACCGCCGGCTGAAAGTAACTTTGGACGGTGTCCATAAAGGAGACATCGCAGGCGAAGTAGGCGTCCGGGCGCTGACCCGAACGAATTTGGGACGTGAGGATGCCACAGCCATTGTAAACCCGGGTAATGTCCACGCCTTCCCGCTGCTCAAACTCCCGCAAGGTAGGTTCCGCGGCCAAGCGATTGACCGACCCGCTGTAAAAGAGCACCGACGGATGCGGGTTCCAGACATCCCCGGGCATCACCTCGAAGCCGGACTCCTGAAAGCGGCGCAGCCCACGATCTCGGGCACTGAGATACCGAGCAAAGCGCAAGGCCTCGGTAGGTTGGGCGCTCGATTGCAGCACACACGCCGACACCTCGGAACGAGCCGTGGACAATTCGGGCACCACCACCGCCTCCAACTCCGGATATTGCGCTACCGTCACATTCCACACGATGCCTGCATCGACCGCTCCCAACTTCACGTCATTGGCCACGTCGTTGACCGTCGGTTTGAAGACCAAGGCTCGGGCCGACAAGGCCGCCCAATCACCGCTACGAGTCAAGGCTGCCCGGGCCACCGTCCCGATGGCCACCGAATCGGGATTTCCTAGGCTCACTCGAACCCCGTCGCGGAGAAGATCCCGGATTGAACGGATGTTCTTAGGGTTACCTTTGGCCACCGTGATAACGGCGGACATGCGAGCCAACGGAAGCACCTCGGCCAGTAAGTGATTGGAGTTTCCTAACTCAATGAAACTCGCATCGCCGGGGATAAATAAGTCGCCGCGTTGGGCCACCCGAAGATTACTCAACAGCGTGCCCGAGCCTCCGTATTGAAGCTGAACGGTTACTTTCTGTTCCCTCTCGTAGTCTTTCGCAACTGCCTCGACCACCGGCTTAAGCCCGGCCGCGCAGTAAACCACCAGCGGTTCTGACGCGGGAGAGTGGGCAGGTTGCCTCTGGTTCCAGATCAACAATCCCACCAAGATCCCGATCGCCACCAGCGATCCCCAGACCATGGATCTCATCGGATTCATCCGACTCGGCCTCCTGCTTTGAGACATGGGGTTCCGCGATCCATCTCACAAAATCTTCGCCGGAACGGCCGGTTTGATTCAACCACACAGACACCCCGACACTCGATCGTTACCGGAAACCGCAACGGGGCGGGGCAACACCGAGGGTTGCCCCGCCCACCGAATTACCAACCATCAATCTAGCGTGTGAATGCGGATATTCCGGAACGCCACAGCTCCGTGGTCTCCCTGGAGCAGGATCGGTCCGGGTTGGTCGACTTGGTCGTCGATCTGGCCGCCGGTGCCCTTGGGGCTCAGCACCCCGTCGTGCACCTTCACGCCATTGAGAGTCAGGGTGATCTTCTGGCCCACAATCTTGGCCTCCGCGGTCTGCCACTGTCCGGCCTTGCGGGAAACGAAGAGCGAGGTCGGTTGGAGGTTGTAAATAGCGCCGTTGCCACCGTTGGAAGACTTGCCGGTCTTCACATCGTCGAGGATCTGGATCTCGTGGCGTCCCCGCAGGTAGAGGCCGGAGTTCGATTTCGGAGCCACCTGATACTCGTAGCGAATAACGAAGTCCTTGAACTTCTCCTCGGTGAGCAAGTCCGTGCCGTGCTCGGTGAAATTGCCCTCGCGGTCCACCTTGAGCACATTGCAAAGCATCCCATTCTGAACACTCCACGACTTCATCCCGTCATCGCGCCGGTACTTCCAGCCCTTCATGGACGTGCCGTCGAACAGCAGCTTGAAGCCTGCCTTTTTCTCGGCCGCGCTCAGCCCATTGGCTGTATCGGTCACCGCACCGGAACCCTTGGCTAGGCCCAAGCCCCAACGAATGCCGCCGAGGATGTGCTTTTGGTAGGCGGCGCTGGTCCACACATCTTCGCGGTGGCCCAGTGAGGTGTAGAACATGCGACCACCGCCCTTAAGGTCTTTGCACCAAGCCACGGGATAGTCTCCAGGCAGGTGATTCTGCGGATGCTTGTCAAGAGTCAGCAACCCGTGCACGCGATCGCGATGGAACTCCTTGAACTCGTAGATTTCGTCATACATCGACCACGTGTCGCCCAAGTGTTGATTGGCCGGGTGCGCCGGGTCCTGGTTGGCCATGTCGACGGTGACCTGCGCGCCGTGGGTCAAAAACAACCCGCCCAGCATGCCGTAAAACGCCGGGAATCCATGGAACGTGTCGCTGCACGAGTGCATGCCGATGAGGGCGTGTCCCTGCTCCACCCAGCGGATGAAGCCTTCGCGATCGGGAATCGCCAAATCACCGGTGGTGTTGGCGAAGATCACCGCATCCACCTTGGCCAAATTGGCCATGGAAAGCTTCTCGCGGACTTCGTTGTCGTCCTTGCCGTCGGCTCCGCCGCGAACGTAATCCACCACGGTGAATTCCCCGCTGGTTTCACCGAGCGTCGCAATGACGTTTTCGGCGGTGGCGATGGAGCTGTGGCGGAAGCCCTTGGTGGCGGTGACCACGAGGACCTTCTTCGGCGCCGCCGCAGAAAGGGTCATTGCTGCCAACAGGCAGCCAGACACGAAGGAGACGGTATTCATGAGAGAATGAAAACGGATGTTGGAATCCGCTTAACTTCGCAGTTGGGGCAGAGAAAACGCAAGCCTCTGGAAAGGTCCCGTAAACCCCTCTCCACGACTATCGCCGAAAACTCAGTCATTCGAACCATCGCCGTGATTAATGGATTTTGCCGATTCCGAGCCACCGAACGCCCATCGCTCCATCTCCAGATTGGCGCGAGTCACGCCAGAAACCCTCCATCGGGAACTTGTATGAAAACACTCCTTCCGCGTGTATTCGGCAAGATAGTGGGTTGGCTTCCAAAAACGAGCGCATAGGCCGGACCAAAAAACGCTGATCCCTTCGTTTTTTTACCTGCCCATTAGCCCCGTCCCCCAACATCGACTCCTACAAACTCGACGTGGGCTTGTCTAGGTACCAGTTACGGACGGCAAAAGCACTGCTGAAGCAGGTTCAAAAATCGTTC
>SXXZ01000154.1 GCA_005789375.1 Verrucomicrobiales bacterium
ATAAGCGGCCAAAGCTCTTGAGCTTCCTTGGGACCAATGAGATGCGCCTCGACCCCGAACACCTCCGCCATCGCAGCGGTGCGGCGGAGCTGGGTCATGCGCTCCGGGTTGGTCCCGAGCGTCAGGCCGGTGGTCCGAACCCATCCCACGTCATGCCCCGTCTCCTCGGCCAACTTGGGATACAGTTGGGCTGAGTATTTGTTGATCTGGGTCATGCTGTTGCTGGCGCGCAACTGCCCGATCATGCCGGCCGCATGCCAAGTGGTGCCGCCACTGAGCAAGCCTTGCTCGACCAGCACGACATCCTTCCAACCCGCCTTGGCCAAATGGTAGGCCACCGAACACCCCACAATGCCCCCTCCGACAATGACCACGCGGGCAGTCGACGGAGGCGCAGCAAGAGGCAGCGAGAAGGTGGATTGGACCGGAGTATTGCCGACGTGGGTGGTCGTCACGATAGTTGAAATCTTGAGGATGGGGCTGAGGCTCTCAATGCCGAAATTCAATACTCCAGCCGCATCCAGCAAACACTCGGCAGACCGAGATTTTCATGGAATCTAATTCAACGGTTGTTAGCGTGTTGTCAGATACCCCTCAGGATTGCCGTAACATGAAAACGACCCATTTTCACCCCGTTGACGCCTCCGGCTCCAGGGCCTTCACCCTGATCGAGTTGCTGGTGGTCATCGCCATCATCGCCATCTTGGCCGGGATGCTCCTGCCTGCCTTGGCCACCGCCAAGCAAAAGGCCCATACGGTCAAGTGCATGAGCAACCAAAGCCAAATCGGCAAGGCCTACTTCATGTACACGGATGACAATCGGGACTCGTATCCGGCAATCAACGACTGGGCCTCAACCGGCGGAAAAAACGGCACCTACGATGTATTTACCGCGGCGACCAATCGGCCCCTGAACATTTACGTCGGCAATTCCTTCGAGGCCTTCCGCTGCCCCTCCGACAAGGGGGACTTCTGGTCGCTGGCCGGACGCGGGGTCAACTGCACCAACGCGTTCATGCAGTACGGCAACAGCTACCTGACCGAGTTCGGCTTCGATTACTACAAGGTTAAGATGGTCTGTGCGCCCAAAGGCAACACGGTGATCGTCCCCATCAAGGGCTCAGAGGTCGCCCGTGCTCCCTCCACCAAGATCATTCAGGGCGACTGGATTTGGCATGCCAACCGAGATGTCCTCAAGCCCCGCAGCCAGTGGCACAATTACAAAGGAAAGAACCGCATGATGATGCTCTTCGGAGATTCACACGCCGAATTCTTTAAGTTTCTGCCCACCGCGCAAATGGAAGCCCTGGCCGGGCAACCTCCCGACCCCAACTTCCTGTGGTGGTAAACCTCTTGGTCTAAGCCTGCACGCTGCAGTTGGGAAAAACGGGAGTGCGTGGCGAATTCTTTGGCAGACAAGGCGAAAGCGAGGAGTGCGCCGGTGGGTGGCCAACAACGAGCACACAACCGCGCTCTTGCCTAAAAAGCGCAATCAGCCCGACCGATTTACTAGAAGTGGGCCCCACTCTGCGGAGGGGTCCGCGCTGGGTTAATGAGCTCCTTCCTCGAGTGGCGCAAGAAACGGCCGAATTTCGACTCATTGAGTGTGTCACTCAGACCAAGGGTTGCCGTTGGCGGTTCGCGGCAATTTTCGTTCGCACCACCGTTTGTCTTCATTCCGGCATTTTTTGTGCTACGAGGGCAATTCCCATGAAAGTCGATCCCAGCCAACATCCTCACGAAGCCTCCACGTCACCGGTGGGTCCAGTCTGGCTTTACCGGATGTTTCATGAGCCCACGACCGCCAGTTATCAGATTATCCACACCATCCTGAATCTGGTCATCTTCGTGGCCGCAATCACTGGTGCACTGGAGACCGTGGATTCGATCCAAGATCGCTTCCAAGGATGGTTCTACATTTGCGAGTTGATCATCACGTTCATCTTCACTCTGGAGTACATCGGCCACGTCATGACGGTCCGTCGCAAACGTGACTACATTTTCAGCTTTTGGGGGATTATCGACCTGTTAGCCATCCTGCCCACCTACTTGCAAATGGCCAACATCACAGCCCTCAAGTCCACCCGAGTGCTGCGAGTCTTGCGGGTCTTGCGAGTGCTCCGAGTGCTGAAACTGGCCCGCGAGGCCGTGACGCAGCTCAAGATGGACAAAGACGGAAAGCCACGCAGCCCCATGGTCACCAACCTGGTGATTTACTTCTTGGCCCTCTTCTCCGTGGTTATTATCTCGAGCACGCTCATTTACCACGCCGAGTTTACTCATGGCGAATTGGACACCGTCCAACGGACTGGCACCAACTCACTGCGGTTCTCCGCCCAAGACCTTAGCGGTGACCTAACCGGGAGTAAGGTAATTATCAGCGGCGAATCCGGCTTCGACGGCACTTGGGATGTGAAGCTCTGGGATCCGGCGAAAAATATTTTTGAAGTAGCCATTCCGGACGGGGACCTCATTAGTAAAATTCCTGAGACAGCCACCCCCATCCACAACGGCACCAACCCTAAGGAAAAAATCCGCTGGGGCAAGGAGACCACCGTGAACGGGGGGCTTTCGAGTTTCAATTCGGTCCCCCAATCCATGTGGTGGTGCGTGGTAACGCTCACCACGGTCGGCTACGGCGACATCTACCCGGTCACCTTGGCTGGACGATTGATCGCGGTCGTCACGATGTTCTGCGGGTTGGTGCTGTTCGGTATGCTGATGAACATTGTCGGCAAGACGATGATGGTGGCGCTCTTTGGCGAAGAGTCGGTGGATGTGGTGCCCTCTGCACAACCCAAAGCTGCCAAAACCGGTGTGGGTCCGGACATGGCTTGGGATGCCAACTGGCGACACTGCCCCACTTGCGGGCGAGCGGCCGCCAACTCGGATTCGCCCAATCATTCGCATTAATTACGGGCCTCGCGGTGTCCCGATTCTAAGGAGAGGCCACAGCGAATGGCCTCCGGATTGCTGCTGGAGAATTAGGGGTGCTCACGCACCCCTCGTTACTCATGAGCGCAGCCCTACCGAATACTTCCAAACGATTTGTCCATGGAGACAAAGCCCCGCCCTGCAATCTGGTGATTTTTGGCGCGGGCGGTGATTTGATGCGTCGGTTGCTCGTTCCAGCGCTGTACAACCTCGTTCGCACTGGGCTGCTTCCCGATCAATTCTCGCTGATCGGGGTGGACCGTCAGGAATTGAGCGACGAATCGTTCAGAGCTCGTTTGGATGAGTCGGTTCGATCCTTTGTCACCGAAAAGACTTCTTCGGTGGAGTTTGACGAAGCGCATTGGAAAAGCCTGCTCTCCCAGATGAGTTACATCCGTGGAGACTTCGGTGATCCCGGACTTTATAAAACTCTCAAAGATCGGTTGGACGGCGAAAACCGTATCCACGGAACCAGCGAAAACGCGGTCTTCTATCTTGCGGTTGCCTCACGCTTCTTCGGAAACGTCATCGAGCATCTGGGTCAATCCGGTCTTGTGGAAGAAGGCCCGGATAAATACCGCCGAGTGATCATCGAGAAACCCTTCGGCAGTGACTACGAATCGGCCCGAGCACTCAACCAGCAGATTTTAAGAACGCTCCACGAAGACCAAATCTATCGGATGGACCATTTTCTTGGGAAGGAGACGGTCCAAAACATCATGGTCAAACGGTTCGCCAACGGGATCTTTGAGCCGCTGTGGAATCGCAATCATATCGACCACGTGCAAATCACGGTGGCCGAGACCGTTGGGGTAGAGAAGCGGGCGGGCTTCTATGAATCCACCGGAGCCATGCGCGACATGGTGCCCAACCATGTTTTTCAGCTCCTGGCCTTAATTTGCATGGAGCCCCCGAACTCCTTCTGCGCGGATGCCATCCGAACCGAGAAGACCAAAGTTTTGGATGCAGTTCACCTTATCAATCCCCTGACAGACGTGGTCCGCGGTCAATATCAGGCGGGTAATAGCGACGGAAAGCCCCTCAAGGCGTACCGTGAGGAAGAAGGTATCCACCCGGAAAGTCTCACCGAGACCTATATCGCCATGAAACTCGGCGTAGACACTTGGCGCTGGTCCGGTGTGCCCTTCTATCTGCGGACTGGCAAACGGATGGCACAGCGCAGCACGGAGATTTCCATCGAGTTCAAACGCCCCCCGTTCTCACTCTTCCGCGAGACCCAGACTCAAGAACTCGAACCCAACACACTCATTCTCAAATTGCAGCCGGATGAGGGGGCCTCTCTGGCCTTTGGCGCTAAAATTCCCGGCCCTGCCATCCAACTGGGTCAGGTCCATATGGATTTCCACTACAAGGATTACTTCGAGAATGCTCCGAGCACCGGCTACGAAACCCTGATTTATGACTGCATGATCGGGGATGCGACATTGTTCCAGCGCGCGGACAGCGTGGAGGCCGGTTGGAGAATCGTTCAACCGTATTTAGACCTCTGCAAAGAGCAGCCCGACGCTCTGCTGGAATCCTATTCTGCGGGCAGCCAAGGCCCTACAAAAGCCGACGCTCTGCTGGAGACATCGGGGCGAAAGTGGCGCCGCCTTGCTTGAGGGGGCAGTTCGGACCACCGGCTCAGATCGCAGCCTGAAGGGGCGGGTGTGCCGATGTGATCACACTTCAATCGCGCCCCCCTATGCTGGGGCTGCGTCACCGATCTTCGCAAAAAACTCTGAGCGACTATCCCGGCGGCAACCTCAGGATTTTAGGATATCCCGGACCACCCGGGCCACTTTGTTGTCGGTGAGGCTGAGCTCGCGGCCGGCCCTCCGATACACTAGTCGGGTGTGATCTAGCCCGAACAGGTGCAGGAGGGTCGCGTGAAGATCGTGGTGGGTCACAATGTCCTTCACGGCGTGGTGCCCCCATTCGTCGGTCTCGCCATAAGTCATACCCCCGCGGACGCCGCCGCCGGCGAGCCAATGGGTGAAACCGTAGGTGTTGTGGTCACGGCCCACCTTCTCCTTCGGGCCATCGTTTTGAATGACCGGCAGACGGCCCATTTCGCCACCCCAATGCACCAGTGTGGAATCGAGCAAACCCAGCGCCTTGAGGTCTTGAATGAGGGCGGCCACCGGCTGATCGGTCCGCCCGCACAGATCCGGCAAGGCCGTGAAAAGATTGCTGTGCTGATCCCAACTTTGACCGTTGTTGACCACCTGCACAAAACGCACACCTCGCTCGACGAGACGACGGGCAATCAGGCAGCGGGTGCCGTAGTCGCGGGTGCGTTCTTGGTCGATGCCATAGAGGCGACGGGTGGCTTCAGACTCTGAGCGAATGTCCATCGCCTCCTTGGCCGCAGTCTGCATGCGCGCCGCCAATTGGTAACTGGCGATGCGTGCATCGAGATCTTGTTCGCCCGGATGCTCCAGACGGTGGTCTTGGTTAAGTTCACCCAGCAACTCCAACTGCCTATTCTGAGGCGCTCCACGGAGGTAGGGAGCCGGATCTAGGTTTAGTAATCGGGGCTCGGTAGGTCGGACGACGGTCCCCTGAAAGATCGAGGGCAACCATCCGTTGGACCAATTGGCCTCCGCGAGAAGGGGCAACCCCGAGGGATGGGTCAGCGTGAGGAAGGCCGGTAACTCTTGGCTAGGGGTGCCAAGGCCGTAGGACAGCCAACTACCAAGAGTAGGCGCGCCCGAGGTGATGCGGCCATTGGTCAGCGCGTAGAGCGATTGCCCGTGATTGTTCACTCCCGTTCGCATGGAGCGCACCACGCACACTTCGTCCACCACACGGGCCAGGTGGGGCAACAGCGACGACAACTCCGTGCCGCACTGACCGTGTTTTCGAAACTCCCAAAGCCCGGGCATGACCTTGGAACTGGCCTGACCGGCGTTGTCGAACTTCAAGTCTCCCGGAAAGGGTTTTCCGGCCCATTCATTCAGTAGGGGCTTGGGGTCGAAAAGATCCATCTGGCTCGGGCCACCGATCATCAAGATGGAAATCATGGCCCGAGCGCTGGCCGGATGGTGGCCGGCCTTGGGTTTCAAATCATAGGTGCGCTGTTCCAACTCTGGGCGCGCGGGCGCACTCAGAAGCCCCTCCTGCTGGAGAAGCCAGGCCAAGGCGGTGGATCCAAGCCCAAAGGCGCTGCCCGCCTGAAGGAAGTGACGACGGGAACAGAAGCCCGACGGAGACGTTGTATTGATGAAACGATCCATGACTCAGTCGAGGTAGAGATAACGATTGGATCCCAACAGCACCTGGCACAATGCAGCCAGAGAGCGCTCCTCAGGCGAGATCTCAGGTGCTCCCGGAGGCGCGGCTGCGACCGACTTTCCGGGCACTTTGGACTCAGACGGTGTCAGCGAACTGCGAAGCTCTTTGAGAAAATGGAGACTTCGAACCACGTCCGCCGACTTGGGCGATTGGGCGAAGAGCAACTGCCAGAGTCGGTCAATTTGAGCAGGCTCATCACCCGGATATTCCCGACGGAGGCGCTGGGCCAGGTCGAGCGAGCGATCGAGGACAAACCCATCATTGAGGAACATCAACGATTGCGGGGCGGCCGTTGAGACCGGTCGGGCCTCGCAGTTGGGATTCACCACCGGAGCATCAAAGGTCTCGAGGACCCCCACGGGCATGGTGCGGCGCACCGTCACATACAGGCTGCGTCGAAAGTCAGCAGTGCCTCCGACCTCAACACCCACCGCATCGCCGTTGCCATCGCGCTTCTGGCGCCCCACCACGAACTGGCCCTGGGCGTTGACGGCAATAGGGACCGGCGGACCGAAACGACTGACATCGAGGCGACCACTCACCGCCAAAAGACTGTCGCGCACGCTTTCGGCATCCAAGCGCCGGAGGCGGAATCGACCGAGCAATCGATTGTCCGGATCCTTCCGCTGCGCGGCCGTGTTCACACTGCTCTGGCGATAGGCAGCGCTGGTTACAATGAGGCGGTGAAGCCGCTTGTTCTTCCAGCCGTGATCCATGAAGTCCGCGGCCAACCAATCGAGAAGCTCCGGGTGGCTGGGCCGTTCACCTAGCACCCCAAAGTCGCCGGGCGTCGCGACCAGTCCCATTCCAAAATGTTGATACCAGAGGCGGTTGACCCACACGCGTGCGGTGAGCGGATTTCTTCGGTCGGTGAGTCGGCGGGCGAGTTCCAGGCGACGACCGCTGGTGCGACGGCCTGGAATGGATTCTGGGATCTCGGTATCCAAACCACCCAAACCCATGATCGACAACAACCCGGGCTTGAGGACTTCCCGCGGTTGCTGGGGATCGCCCCGATGGAAGCGCACCGTGGTCACCGGCTCAGCCGATGCTTCGACCAAGGCTTGCACCATGGGATCGGAAGGTTTCAGTGCCCGATCGGCCGTGGCGCGCTTGCGGATTTCTTCGACCTTGTTGGCCCCTTCCCGATCTATTTCTCCAAGGATGATGTGGTCTTGAAACATCGGAAATTCGCGGAGCAACTGGAGCTGTTCCGGGCTGCGCTTGGCAGCGGGTGTCCGTCGCGCACCCATCACGACGTCTCGACGGGTTTCAGGGACCAATAGAAGCTGCTTCTGCACGAATTTTTCGATGAGTTCATCGTGCAATCGAGTGGCTTCGGCATCGTAAACCTTGGCCGCCTGTTCGACGCAGTTGGCTAGAGACCGATCCTCTGGCGGCATCAACGAGACCAAGCGTTGAGCGGGGGTTTTCCAATGCTTCCAGTCAAACCCGGGTTCAAACACCGCACGCAACCGGTAGTAATCGACCTGCGGAATGGGGTCATACCGGTGGTCGTGGCATTGTGCGCACTGGACCGTCATACCCAACAGCGACGAGGAAACGATTTGAAGGGTGTCGGCAATGACCTGATGGCGCGCCAACTCGGGCTCTGGCGGACCATCTCCAGTCGGGTCTGGGGCCATGCGCAGAAAACCCGTGGCCACCAACCGATCGAGGTCCCGGCCGGTCAGATCGGCTGAGACGGCGGGCAGGAGTTCATCGCCGGCCAATTGCTCGGTGATGAATTCGTCAAACGGACGATCCTCATTAAAAGATCGGATCACGTAATCGCGATAGCGCCAGGCCCAGGGACGCTCGGAATCGGCCTCCACACCGCCATTGGAATCGGCATAGCCGGCCACATCGAGCCAGTGCCGCCCCCAGCGCTCCCCATAGGCTGGAGAATCAAGGAGACGATCCACCAACCGTTCGTAGCCAGTGTCGGAGGCATCCTTAAGAAAGGTGGCTACTTCCTCCGGGGTCGGCGGAAGCCCGGTCAGGTCAAAGGTCACCCGGCGGATCAACTGCTCGGGTCGCGCAGGCTTGGCCAGCCCGAGCCCTTCCTTCTTTAAGCGAGCGAGCAGAAAGGCATCGATGGGGGTCCGGGCCGTTTTTGGGGATCGGACTTGAGGTGGCTCGGGATGCCCCACCGGCTGGAACGCCCAGAACCCGCGCTCTTCTTCGGTGATGACCCAACGCGGCACCTCCAGCGGTTCGGAGCGCAACGTCGGAGCTCCCTGTGAAATCCAACGCTCGATGAGCATGACCTGGTCTGGCAACAACGGCTTGCCACCCTTGGGCATCTCGCCGGATTTCAATACCGACAAAAGATGGCTCTGGGTGGGCTTGCCCGGCACGAGAACTATTCCGGATTCGGAACGATTGAGCAGCAGTCGCCGCTGCCTCAAATCCACCCCGCCCTTGGGTTTGTCCTCCTCGCCATGGCATTGAAAACAATGGGCCTTGAAAATAGGTCGGATATCGCGCTCAAAAAGCGGCCGCTCTGGCGGTTTTGGATGGCCCGACGTGGCGGCCGCAGCCGACACGGCCCAAAGACTGATTCCAACCAGCAAGCCTAGGAATCCCAACCCTTCGCCAAGACGGCGAACAGGAGACCAGGACAACGCGGGGATCATGGTTTAAATCCAACCGCGATCGCGCTGCCAGCGCAAGCAGGGGTTGAGCTACCGGACAAAACCCAAACGGGGACGGACCGCTCGGAGATCGGTCCCTACCTCGGAGCAGGAACGGACTAGGCGGCTCATCGGGCTACATCGTGGATTGCTGCTGCAAACTCAGCCTAACCCATGCACCTCCGAGGTAGGGCGATTTCTCCGAAAGCGCCACTCCGGCGAACATGAAAAAAGAATCGCCACTCTCCCTGTCCAGTACCACAGGGACGGACCGCTCGGAGATCGGTCCCTACCTAGGAGCCTGATCGGAACGTCGGCAGCGCCGGACTGCTCGGGAGATCGGTCTCTACCTCGGAGGTCTTTGGGCTAGATCCACGGTTCCTGCCACAAACTCGGCCTGTTAGTTTTCAGCACACTGTAAGAATGCTGTGCTTCCCGTGGTTCCGGCATTGCCGGTGGGAGAGAGGCCATTACCCTGTAGCGCAGATCCCAATGCGCACCGAACTCCAAAGACTGCTCCGTGTCTGGACCACTGTCTGGATTGTGGCGGGAGCGACGACTGCATTGGGTCAAAACCTGCCGTCGACCCAAGCACCGATCCGCTTCTCCCGGGAAATCCTGCCGTTGCTTTCCGATTCCTGCTTCGCTTGTCACGGCCCCGATGAAAAAGCCCGCAAGGGAGGCCTCCGATTAGACACCCTTACGGGGGCGCGCGGCTCGGGTAAAAGCGGTCAGATCGCCGTCAACGCTGGAAGCCCCGACCAGAGCGAAATTCTACGGCGCATCCTCAGCAGCGATCCCGACGAGGTCATGCCGCCGCCCGAATCCGGCAAGTCCCTCAAGCCCGAGCAAGTAGCCCTCGTGCGCCGATGGATTGAACAAGGAGCCCCTTGGGGTCGGCACTGGGCCTTCGAAGCTCCCCAACGCCCCGCGATCCCAGTGGTCCCCGGTGTCTCTCATCCTATCGACGCCCTCGTGCGAAGCACCCTGGCCTCCGACGGACTCCAGCCCGCACCCGAAGCCGCGAGGTCCACGTTAATCCGTCGATGGAGCCTCGACCTGACCGGCCTCCCTCCGACACCGGCCGAGGTCGACGCCTTCGTAGCCGATCCCTCGCCGCAGGCCTATGAGCGGCAAGTAGATCGACTGCTAGCCTCCCCCCGATTCGGTGAGCGAATGGCCTGGGAGTGGATGGAGGCGGCCCGCTATGCCGATTCCAACGGGTACCAGGGCGACGGCGAACGGACCATGTGGCCCTGGCGGGACTGGGTGACCGACGCCTTCAACCGCAACTTGCCCTACGATCAATTCACCCTGTGGCAAATCGCCGGAGACCGCCTGCCGGGAGCCACCGATGAGCAGCGCCTCGCCACGGGCTTCCTCCGCAACCACGCAATTAATGGCGAGGGCGGACGCATCGCAGAAGAGAACCGGATCGATTACCTCTTCGACCAAACAGAAACGGTGGCCACGGTCTGGCTAGGAGCCACCTTCAACTGTACCCGCTGCCACGACCACAAGTTCGATCCCTACACCCAGAAGGACTACTTCGGCCTCATGTCCTTCTTCAATCAGACCTCCGTCGATGGGAGCGGAGGCAACCCCCGAACACCGCCCTTATTGCCCGTCCTCAACCGTGAATTGAGGACCCGCGTGGACGACGCTCAAAGAGGGCTTTCCCACTTCATCCGCGACACGGAGGCCTTGGAACAAAAGCGATTCCACCCCGAGGCGGGTCAATCACTCGACCAAACCCCGCTGGCCCAAGATTTTTCAGCAGCCCATCGGGAACACCTCAAAGTGCCCGCGCCCAATCGGGACGCCGGCCGACTCCAGAAAATGGCCACTCTCTGGCGCGATTTCGACCCCGAGTATGTCGCGGTCTTGGAGCGCCAACGGGCTTCGCGAATCCACTGGGATACTGTCCAGAACCAGATCCCCCAGGTGATGGTCATGAATGATCTACCGAAGGTCCGACCCACCCATCAACTGGTGCGTGGTAGCTATGAAAACTTGGGACCTGAAGTAGTTGCGTCTCTGCCGGGACACCTGACGCCCGGGCACCGTGTGACTCGTCCGGACCGTCTCGAACTGGCCCAGTGGCTCGTCTCACCCACCAATCCCCTGCCCGCCCGGGTGACGGTCAACCGACTGTGGCAGCAGTTCTTCGGCGTCGGCCTGGTGAAGACTTCCGAAGACTTCGGCCTCCAAGGCGAACGGCCATCGCATCCCGAATTGCTCGATTGGTTGGCCATCGAGTTCGTGGAATCGGGCTGGGATGTAAAAGCCCTCATTCGCACCGTAGTCTTGAGCGCCACCTACCGACAGTCCTCGCAAAGTTCCCCAGAAAACCGGGAGCGAGACCCGGAAAATCGCAAACTCAGTCGGGGCCCCCGATTCCGAATGTCCTCGCCCATGATCCGGGACATGGCCCTGGCCTCCGCAGGCCTGCTCACCGAGCGCGTTGGCGGCACGGCAGTCAACCCTTACCAGCCCGCGGGCGTGTGGGAAGAAACCACCTTCGGCAACAAGCGCTACACGCAAGACCATGGCGAGGCGCTCTACCGCCGGAGCCTCTACGTGTTCTGGCGACGCATCATCGGCCCGACGCTCTTCTTCGATGTGGCCAACCGTCAAACCTGCACCGTCAAGACGCCGCGAACCAATGTCCCCCTGCATGCCTTGCTCACGCTGAACGACACCGGGTATGTAGAAGCGGCCCGCGTCTTGGCTCAGCAAGTCTTGGCGAGCGAATCCCGCGACCCCGAACGGCTGGCACAGATCTTCCTAAAAATCCTCGGACGACGCCCCCGCCCTGCCGAAAGCCAGATTCTCCTCGAGGGTCTCCGCCGCCACCGAGCCACCTACGCGCACCAACCTGAACTGGCGACCCAGTGGATCCGCACCGGCGAACACCCCACCTCCTCGAGCCTAAACCCTGTGGAACTGGCCGCCTGGACGGTCACCGCCAGCACGGTGCTCAACCTCGATGAAGCCCTGACCAAGGAATAAACCCATTGAGTCCCTCCCACGACTTTCTGATCCGAGAAACCCGACGCCAATTCCTGGGTCGCTCAGGCACGGGCTTGGGCCTGGCCGCTCTGAGCCAACTGCTCGGCTCAGGACAGGCTGCGGCAGCCCCCACTGCTCCTACGGCCCCCCTGCAGGCCGGCCCGCACCATTCGGCCCGTGCCAAGCACGCCATTTATCTGTTTCAAAATGGCGCGCCCACCCATGTCGATCTCTTCGACTACAAACCAGAGTTGCTAAAACGCCATGGGAAGCCGTTGCCCGATTCTTACATCGGCGGCAAACGCTTCAGCACCATGACGGGCAAGGCCGATGGCAAACTCATGCTCGCGCCGGTAGAACCCTTCCGCCAGCACGGACAAAGCGGGGCCTGGGTGAGTGATTTTCTGCCCCACACAGGCCGTGTCGCCGACGAACTGTGCTTCGTCAAAAGCATGCACACCGACGCCGTGAACCATGCTCCGGCGATTTCATTAATGCTCAGCGGCGCCCAGATTCCCGGACGTCCCACCCTGGGAGCCTGGTTGACTTATGGCCTGGGCAGCGAGACCGACAATTTGCCGGCCTTCGCCGTGATGACCTCGGTGAGCAAGGGGACCAGCTGTGGTCAAATATTCTACGATTTCTACTGGGGCTCCGGATTTCTGCCCTCCCGCTATCAGGGGGTAAAATTTCGGGGCGGCAACGAGCCCGTGCTCTACCTGAGCAATCCGGCCGGACTGCCCTCGGCCACCCGACGTTCCATGCTCGATGACCTCGGCGCATTGAACCAACTCAAGTTTGAAGCGCATGGCGACCCAGAAATTGCCACGCGCATCGCTCAGTATGAAATGGCCTTCCGCATGCAGACGAGCGTGCCAGAACTGGCCGACTTGTCGAAGGAACCGGAGTCGGTCTTAGCCCTCTATGGCCCCAGCGTTCGAGAGCCCGGCACCTTCGCCTACAACTGCCTCATGGCCCGGCGGCTCATCGAACGAGGCGTCCGCTGTGTGCAGGTGATGCACGCCGGTTGGGATCAGCACAACAGCCTGACCACTGAACTCTACACCCAATGCCGCGACACCGACCAACCCTCCGCCGGACTGGTCATCGATCTCAAGCAGCGGGGGCTGCTCGACGAAACCTTGGTGGTGTGGGGCGGAGAATTCGGCCGAACGCCGTTCATCCAGGGCAACCTCGATGACCGCAAGCGCTGGGGCCGTGACCACCACCCCTACGCCTTCACCTCCTGGATGGCTGGTGGCGGTGTGCGTCCGGGAATTTCATACGGTGAGACCGACGACCTCGGCATGAATGCAGTGCACAACCCAGTTCACGTGCATGATTTCCAGGCCACCCTGCTGCATCAAATGGGCATCCATCATGAGCGGCTGACGTACCGATTTCAGGGGCGAGACTTCCGGCTCACCGATGTTCACGGCAAGGTGGTGCGCCAGATCCTTCAAGATTCCTGAGGCACCTCTCCGTGCTGGCTTAATCTCCGAAGATTATTACGCCCTTGGCCAACCGCCCGGCCAAGAGGTCGTCAAAGGCTTCGGCCAACTCTTCGAGTCGGTAGGTGCGGGTGACCAATTCGTCGAGCATCAACTGCCCGGAGGCGTGCAAGTTGAAGATCCGAGGGAAATCCCGGCTGGGCAGGCAGCCGCCGTAGAGTGGAGTCACATAGGTCTTGTCCCACATGAAAAGGGGCATGGGCACGGTGACCGGATCATTGATGCCACTCACCTGTAAGGCCATGCCGCCGTCACGAATGAGCTTGAGCGGCGCAAACGCCAGCCTTGGGACCGAGGTCGCCTCGAACGCATAGTCAGCACCGCCACCCCCGCACCGACGGCGCGCTTCGGCCGCGGCCGCATCCAGCTCCCGGTCTGCGGGATCCACCTGAATTACCTCAGTGGCCCCAAAGCGCAGTGCCCGCTCGAGCGAAGCCGCTTGGAGGTCGAGGGCAATGATCCGAGAGGCCCCAGCAATGCGCGCGCCCTGAATGACGTTCAACCCCACTCCCCCGCAACCAATCACCGCGACCGCACTGCCTGGAGCGACGCGTGCGACATTCACCGCTGAGCCGAAGCCCGTCATCACCCCGCATCCAACGATGCAGGCCGATTCAAACGACACACGGGTCTCAAGTCGGGTGACCGCGGCCTGACGCACCAAGGCTAACCCGCACAAGGTGCCGAGATTGAAAGATCGGTCCACAGGCACCCCCCGAAGCAGTGTCCCCGCAGCATGGGCGTGGGCCGCAGAGGGTTCCATCACGTGGGCCGGCCGGCTGCTGTGGCAATGAACCGCAGCCCCACGATGGCAGGCCGAACAGGTGCCGCAGGGAACAACCCAATTGAGCACCACTCGATCTCCGGGACAGACATCGGTGACCTCCGGTCCGACCTCGAGGACCACACCCGCTCCCTCGTGACCCATGACCAACGGACGTTTCCAGCTCAAGGAGGCATGGTCTGTGTGGCAGAGACCGGAAGCCCGGATCTCAACGAGCACCTCATCACCCTGAGGCGAAGCCACCTCGATGGATTCGATGGCGAAGTGTCCTTGGCCAGAAGCTATGGCTGCACGGGTCGTTCGAATCATGTCAGAGTGGATCCGTATGGCTGCGTGGAGTCAGCGCGAATGCTGCAACAACCAGTCGAAGAACGCGGGATCGTTGTAGGCCTGAGTCCAGGAATCGTGCCCGGCCTCGGGGTAGACGGTGTGCTTTACCGACTCATTCCCCGCCTTCTTGAACGCCTCCACCATCCGCTCGCTCTCGGCGGGCACCACCACCGAGTCCTTCCCACCGTGGAAGGCCCAGACACCCAGCGTCTTGAGGGCCTCGCGTTGCGCCGGAAGCAACGTGCGAATGCGCTCTCCACCCCCGCAAATCGGAGCCACGGCCGCGAAGCGTTCCGGATGCTTCACCGCCAACTCCCACGATCCGTAGCCGCCCATGCTCAGGCCCGTGACATAGACACGTCGGCCATCGACCGGAAGGCTCGCTTGCAGTTCATCGAGTAGCGCCAGGAGCGTGGTGGAATTCCAAACCTGACCCGACGGGCACTGCGGCGATGCCAGAATGAAGGGGAACTCCCGACCGGCGGCCACCAGTTTGGGCGGCCCATGCACCGCGACGGCATTGAGATTGGTCCCGCGCTCTCCGGCTCCATGCAAGAAGAGCACCAGCGGCCAGCGCTTGGAGGGCTCGGCAGCCGCTGCCTTCGGCACATACAGCAGATAGTTCAGGCGATGCTCGGTACGAATTTCGCGGCGAAACTCCTGCGCTGTTTGACGCCCGGGCTCTGCTTGCGGCGGCGCAGCCAAGACGTCGATGGCAGCGGTGAACAGAAAGGCACCCAAAAGGTGATTTAGCCCAGGAGTCATATCCCAAACGTGCCTCGGAAGAACGGCCGCGAGCAATCCAGAACGAGGCGGTTGGGCTCTCAGCGAACTGCGTGTGCGTGTCTATGAGGAGCTTTGGGAAACGGTGCTCCCTTGAGTCTGCGTCCGCGAATAATAGCGGAACCGGTTCACCCGATAGACATAGGCCAGGATCTCCGCCACCGCGGTGTACAACTGGAGGGGAATATCGCCATCCACCTTGCCATACTTGAAGAGCATGCGCGCCAGCGGCTTATTCTCCATCACCGGAATTTGCAGCTTTTCGGCCAATTCACGGATACGCAACGCATTGAAATCTTTGGCCATAGCGATGATCCGAGGTGCAGCCATCGTGTCCCGATCATAGCGCAGTGCCACCGCGATGTGTGTCGGATTGGCGATGACCACGTCGGTATTCGGGAGATCTTCCAACTGTGCCTTGAAGGATTTTCGGCGCATCCGTCGTTTGCGCATCTCCCCCTTCACATGGGGGTTTCCCTCGCTCTGCTTGCCCTCGTCCTTAACCTCCTGCTTGGTCATCATGAGGTCGCGCTGCGTCTTCCAGAGCTGATAGGCATAGTCGATGGCTGCTATCAAAATCATCGCCAAGAGCACCCGACTGCCGATGCGCATCGTCGTCTCGGAGAGGAATGTGCCCACCCGGGAAATGTCCACCGGTGCATTAAAGATCGGATCGTCGAGTACCGAGCGCACCTGATTCCAGGAGAACCAGCTAATCGCACCGAGCTTCACGAGATTCACCGCAGCCGGAAACAGGGCCTGAAAGGAAAAGATTCGTTTGAATCCCGCTATGGGATTCAGGCGCTCCCAATTGAAGCTAATGGGGTCGCTCAACATCCGGAAGCGGCTTTGCACCAGGCCAGCCACCAACCCGCCCACTCCCGTGGCGATCACCGGTGGGGCCACGCAACCGACCAGAGTCATGGCCGATTCGGATGCTTTGTCTTGGAGGTTGTTGACGTCGATCGCCGTGTCGTGGAGATGGAAAAAAACCGTCTGGAACACGCCGGTCAAATCCTTGAGCAACTGCCCACCGTAGGATTGAAGCGCCCACACTCCGGCGATGAGCACGAATGCGGTCTGAATCTCCTGGGACTTGGCGAACTGACCCTTGCCCAAGGCCTCGCTCAACCGCCTGTCTGTCGGTTGCTCTGTCTTATCGCCACTCTCTTCGGACATACGCGTTTAAGGGTTCGAAGGGGTGTTTCCAAGAATTTGAGCGATGCGGACAAAATCGTCCGGAATCCGTCGCAGGAAATTGGCCGTGTGATCGCCAATAAAGCGCATGCTCATGGCTAAGACGAACAGCCCGGACAGCACTCGGATCGGCATGCTTTCCGAGAACACGTTCATCTGAGGTACCGCTCGTCCGAGCATCGAGAACACCCAGGTAACCAAGAAGGCTACGGCCATAATGGGTGCCGCCACCTGAATCCCCGCCGAGAGGATCCACCCTGTGTGAACGAGGACATTGCGCATCAGATCCTCGCTGCCATGGGCCGCCCCCATGGGAAGCACGGAATAGGTCCGGATAAAAAACACCAGAATCCAGTGATGGATGTCCAAACCGAAGAAAGTGATCACCCCCAGCCAGTACAGCAGCGTCGAAGTAATGGGCGCAGCGGCATTGGATCCCGGGTTCAGGATTGTGGACATGGTGAGACCTAGGTCGTTGGCGATGAGGGAGCCCGCGACATCCAGCGCAAAAAATGCGAAGCGGCAGATGAAGCCCAATACCACTCCGGCGGTCATCTCCACAAAAATCACCTGAATGAGCCACCACAGCGAATCGACCTTCAATTCAATCGGCGGCAACAGCGGCGTGGCCAAGGTGGCGAGCATGACTCCCAAGGCAATCTTTAGGGGGCGGGGAACCTGGCTTCCGGAGAAAACCGGCATCGTGAGGATGAGGCCACTCGCTCTCACCATCACCAACACCCAGACCGAAATGGATTGGGTCGCCGTCATCGCTCAACCAACCATCTGGGGCATCTGCTCAATGACCGAGCGGGTGAATTCGATCATGGTTCGAACCATCCAGGGCAGCATCACCACGATGAGCGAGAGCACCGCCAAGGCCTTAGGAACAAACGACAGCGTCTGCTCGTGAATCGACGTGACCGCTTGGAAAACGCTCACACCGAGGCCAATAACCAGGGTCGTCATCAGGATCGGCGAGGCCAACGTCACGGAGTTGAGAATTAGCGACTTGATGATTTCAACAGCGGTTTCAGGGTTCATGAATCGGGTCGGAAAATAGGGTGCAACTGAGAGAATACCGGTGAGCTTTCAGACGCCGAAACTCATCAGCAACGAACGGACGATGAGGGACCATCCGTCCACCAAGACGAAGAGCAGGATCTTCAGCGGCAAGGCAATGGTCGCGGGCGGCATCATCATCATGCCCATGCTCATCAGGATGGTGGCGACCACGATGTCGATAAGGATGAAGGGTACGAAAATCAGGAATCCCATCTGAAAGGCCGTCCGAAGCTCGCTAATGATGTAGGCCGGAATGACCACTCGCAGGGGTAGGGCCTCGGGTGTGGTCGGCGGGATCTTGGCCAATCCCACGAACAACTCGACATCCTTGGGGCGCGTTTGTCGCAGCATGAAGGACCGGATGGGCTTCGACGCTTCCTCCATGGCCTGGGTCGAGGTGATCTTCTTCTCCATGTAGGGCTGAAGGGCGTTGGTCTGAACCTTGGACCACACCGGTTCCATGACGAAATAGGTGAGAAAAAGCGATAACCCAATGATGACCTGGTTTGCCGGAGCGCCCTGAAGAGTCAAGGCGTTGCGAACGAAAGACAGCACGATGACGATACGGCTGAAGCAAGTCATCAGCAGCACGATAGACGGGGCCATCGACAACAGCGTGAAGGCAAAAAGCACCTGGATGGCGACATCCGCATCTTTTGGCTGCCCAACGCCATCCATGCCGATGTTCAAGGTCAACGGAGGCAGGCCCCCCACCGAAGTGCCAGTCGTTGTCGGGGCCTGTGCCACGGCCTGCAGCGGCGCCAGTGTCAGCAACAGCACCACCAGCCCGAAAAGAAACCCGGTGATGACCCACCCCGTCTGGCGAACAAACCCGACGCGTCGGCCTGCTAGAATCGAAGTGCTCATGCCGAAGGTGTCAAAGCCTTCTCCAGGACACTCCGGAACAAGCCCTCGGAGGCCGGGTTCACAGATAGGTTTACAGCTGGAGGGCCGGGATCCGACAAAGAAGAACTGCCCGATACGGACGGATCAGCATCCAACGGCGACAGCAGCGATAACCCGTTGGGAGAGCCCCCGATGAGAAACTGTTGATGCCGGTAGGCCACCACGTACACAGACAACCGCTGTCCCAAGCTCTTCACATCGACGACCCTCAAACCGCTGACAGGAGTCCGCTGCAGAAGGAATTGCTGCCAGTGCCGGTAAATCCAGAGGGCGCCGATGAGCACGGCAAACACCAGAGCGAGCGCTCCAAGCATGCGCCCCAGCGATCCGGCTGTGCTGCTCAAATCGGGCGCAGCCAGCGCATTGGTGAGAGAACCTGGCGGCAGAATCGAAGAAATGGAATTGGTGGAGCCCACGCGACTCCCCCCAAGCAGCGGGTGTGCCGAGGTGGATTTTGCTCAGAAAATGGGGGTTTTCTGAGTTTTTAGCCCACCACCGGCATCGATTGCCGAACTGGAGGGGCCACCTTCCTCGGCAAAAACCTCCACTACCCATCCTCACCTCGTGTTCTCGAGGGATCCTTGCCGGTCATCCCAAATTCACCGGATCGATGTCGATAATCAGGGTCAGGTCGGCGGGCAATGCGAAGGTCTGTTCAATTTTCCCCAACTCGATGGACAAGCGACTCATCGCCGAGGTCCGCAACATGATCTGGTGTCGAAAGAAACTCTCAGCCTTCAGCAACGGGGCCGGGGCCGGGCCGGCCAGAATCAGGTCCTTCCAATCCTTGAAGGCTGCGTCGAGCGCCTTGCGCAAGTGTTCAGCAAAGAGCTTCACCTTGTCTTCGTTGCGTCCCTTCAATGTCAGCAAGGCCACCCGAGCAACCGGCGGGTACCGCAACTGCTCTCGAAACTCCACCTCCTGCTCGTAGAATCCCAGATAGTCATGCCTTCGGGCATACTGGATGGCTGGGTGGAACGGAGTAAAACTCTGAACGAACACCTCGCCCTCGACATCGCCCCTTCCGGCCCGGCCGCTGACCTGGGTGAGCAACTGGAAGGTGCGCTCACCGGCCCGAAAATCCGCCTGATGAAGACTTAGGTCAGCATGAACGATGCCCACCAGGGTGACATTCGGGAAATGCAGTCCCTTGGCGATCATCTGGGTGCCCACCAAGATGTCGATTTTGCCGACCCGAAAGTCGGTGAGGATGCGCCGATAGTCCTCCTTCCGCTTCAAGGTATCCGAATCCATGCGTTCGATCCGAGCGTGCGGGAACCCCTTGCGCAGGGCGTCCTCGACACGCTCGGTGCCGATGCCCGCAAACCGAATGGCCGGATTACCACAACCCGGGGCCGGGCAATGTTCCGGAACTGGTTCTTCATGGCCGCAAATGTGGCAGAGCAACCGTCGGGAGGCCCGGTGATAGGTCAGCGAGACCGAACAATTCGGGCATCCGGCTACATGACCGCACTGAGGGCATTGCAGCGACGTTGAAAAACCCCGCCGATTGAGGAACAGCATGGTCTGCTCGCGGCGCTCCAGACGCTGGGTGATCGCCTCCCGGAGACGTTGGGTGAACACCGGAGGAGCCCCGCTCTTGGACTTGCGAGATTCTTCGCGCAAATCCACCACGCGCACCACCGGCAGTCGCTTGTCGTCCACCCGCTTGGCCATCTCGAGAAGGGTGTATTTTCCACGGCGTGCATTGTGGAAACTTTCGATCGAGGGTGTGGCCGATCCCAACATCACCAATGCCCCTTCACGCTGAGCGCGCACCACCGCCACGTCGCGGGCATGGTAGCGGGGCGTTTCCTCCTGCTTGTAGGAATGCTCGTGTTCCTCGTCGACAATGATCAACCCCAGCGAGTGCACCGGAGCAAACACCGCCGAACGGGCCCCGATGACAATCCGAGCGCGCCCCTGCCGGATCTTGTGCCACTCGTCATGACGTTCCCCGGCTGAAAGATGCGAATGCAGCACGGCCACAAGGGTCCGATGGGGACCCGACGAAAAGCGGGCCTTGAAGCGCTCCACCGTCTGTGGGGTGAGTGAGATTTCGGGCACCAACACGATCGCTCCGCGTCCCTGCGCCAGCGCATGTTGAATGGCCTGCAAGTACACCTCAGTCTTGCCCGAACCTGTCACACCAAAGAGCAAGAACGGCTTAGCCGGTTCGCCCCGCACGAGTCCGTCATGGGCCTTCACCAACGCCTGGAAGGCCACTACTTGCTCGTCATTGAGGGTCAACGGCGTGGTCGGGACGATGAGTTCGCGCGCGTACGGATCCCGCTCGTCGATCTTGGGAGCGATGCACACCAACCCCTTGTCTTCGAGTTTGCGCACCGTTTCGGCCGTCGTCTCACCGAGCCGGAGCAACTCCTGCAGCGGCAACTCCCGCCACTCTTCGATAATGCGCCAGATCGTCTGCTGTCTGGGTGTGAGCTTGGGCATTTCGCCGACGACCGTCAGCGCATGCACATGAAGACGTTCACGCCAACCGGCCTCCTCCTTTCGGACAGCCTCCGGCAACACGCTCTTGAGGGCCGTCTCGACGGCGCAGCAATAGTAAGAGGCTATCCAACGGGCCAACTCCAGCACCTGTGGTGTGACCAGAGTTTGGGCTCCGAGCACATTCAGGATCGGCTTGAGATTGGTCTGCGGCGACGACTCCGCCAACTCGGTCACTACCCCCAGCACCTGGCGATGCCCAAAGGGCACCTTGACCCGGGAGCCCACGGCCACCCGATCGGAGAACTCCTCCGGAATGGAATAGTCGAACTCCTTGCGGAGGGCTATTTCGAGAGTGACGCGGGCGACCACGGGTTTAGTTCCCCGATCATTTGCGACTCTCGCGCCAGTAGGGGCGATCGGCGACGAAGAGATATCCGTTCTCGGGATACCGATCACCGAAGGCAAACTTCAGCGGGAAACCCGACGGAATGTTTCCCTGGCGGAGCAAGTAATCCATGTAGAAACGCCCCCAGACGGCATCGGAATCGTTCATCAATTTGGAATGCCACAACTGGTCGCACGTAATCGAGGTGAGCAGCAGGGCGTTGAACGGACGCTGGAAGTCGTGGATTTGGTAGAAGTCTTCCTTGGGATCTTGTCCGGCCCGCAGGGTCAACGGCATGGAGTCGAGGTGGCCGTACCAGGCGACGGCCGCCGGCATATCGCTCAAAACCATGGCGCCCGGAGGGAGGTATCCCAGCAACTGTCGAATGACCGGCAGATAATAGGGCGGGTTGGACATGACCGGTTGGCGGGGCGGCAACAGCGAGATCACGAAGGGCATGAGGCACAGGGCCATAGGCACCGCCATCGCCATCCATCGAGCCAACGGATAAGGAAAGTCGAACGTATCGAGTGCCCACCGGAAAACCACCGCAGCATAAAGCCCGGCCAGCGGGACAAACCACGCTAGGAGATTCTCGGAGTTCAGAAATGGGGACTGCGTGGACAAGTGCGTCTGGATCAAGGCCTGTCCCAGCACCAACGCCAACATCAAGGCCAAGAGCAACCAGCGGAACCGGTTCATCCGAGCGTCTCCCATGGGCAACAGGAGCCCTACCAGCAGGAAAGCCCCGAACCAATTGCCGAACATCCGGGGGACGTCGTTAGCGAGGATCGACTGGGAATTGCTCAGAACCTTGGCCAATACTTCGGCTAGGCGCACCCGCGAGAGTTCTGGGTTCTGGGAACGCTCCAATCGGTCCTCCACAAAACCAGCAGTCCCGGACAGCGGTGCAAGGGTGGCGATGCCCAGGGGCAATCCGCTGCGGATGTAATTGCGGGTCATCCAGGGAGCTGTCAGCAGCAGGAACGCCAGCAGGAGGCAACCCACCGTTCGCAGGCGAGCCTCAACGGGAGCCCACCACCCCACACAGATAGCGATCGGCAAAACCAAGAATCCGAAAGAATACGAGATGAGGAATCCGAGCCCGATTAATCCGCCCAGCAGGGCCGACCAAAGCGCGTATCGAAATGTCACGACCCGGGGGCGACCGTCTTCGTCGGGGTCTGCGGCCCCCCCGATGCGCAGGGCCACCACGCTGACCGCCACGCACAGCAACCCTAGCCACACGGTGGGCAGGCCCGAGAAGGCGAAATCCCAGTTGATCTTGGATCCCAGGAACACCACCACCGCCATGACTCCAATGGAGAGTTCAAACCATCGCCGACCCACTTGGAACAGCACGAAGGCCAACCCACAAAAACCAATGAAATTGAGACATCCCACCGCCACCTCGGCCGGCGGCCGGCGACGGGGTCCCGACTCCACACCATAGACCCACCGGTCCGGCAGCACCTTAAAGAGCACTCCTAATGCGAGCGGGTATAGGGGCGGGTGAGAGATATCAGGATGGGCCGCGGTGATGAGTTGGCGCGGATTAACCCCCTGCTCCACCGCCCGGGGCGACTGGAGATGAAGGCTCAGCGGGCGGATCAACTGGGTGGTGAACCCCCGACCCTCGGAGAGGTTGCGACCCAACTGCGCCAGGTCCATCGCCTCGACCGTGCTGAAATTCTTTACTCCATCGAAGTGGTACAGTCCCAAGGCAATGAGGGTCAGCAGCAGCAAAATGAACCGCTGAAGCCAAACCCGACCGTCCCCTTCTTCAAGGCTGTGGATGAGTTCTTGAATGCCCTTGGGCGGTTCGTTGTACTGCATGTGAACGGCTATTGGACAACAACCCCACCGGCTTGAAAAGGGGCGTCACGGCAAGTTTGGGAAGTTTATCTGAGCCCGGACTCTCGGCCGGAACGATTCAGTTGGGAGGAAAGGGATGGCGTGGCGGATTCTTTCGCAAGACGAGGCGACGAGCGAGGCGCGGGCCGATTGAAGGCCAATGGTTGAGATCCAGATCGAGCGAACAACGAAGCTCTTGCGGAAGAGGACGCAGCCAGCGCGACCGATCCAGTGAAATTGTTCCGGCTAGGCCGGAACGATTCAGTTGGGAGGAAAGGGATGGCGTGGCGGATTCTTTCGCAAGACGAGGCGAGAGCGAGGCGCGGACCCATTGAAGGTCCGTAACGAGCGAACAACGAAGCTCTTGCGGAAGAAGACGCAGCCAGCACGACCGATCCAATTGAATCGTTCCGGCTTAACGCCTCTCGAACACCTGCCGGATGATATCCTCAATGGGAACCTCTTCGACCGCAAAATCCTTCACCGGCAGTCGGTCGAGCAACACCTTGCAGGTAGCGATGACCGATTCCCGCGGCACCTTCAGCCGGGCCAGAGCCGAGCTCTGTTCCAGCACTTCTCCCAATTCTGCCAAGGGCACCGAAGCGAACCCGGACGCCTGCTCCAGAGTGACCGTGATAATTTTAAAGCCCGCAAAACGGTCGAGAATTTCGGCCAAGCGCCCGTCAAAGAACACCGTACCCCGATCGATGATGATAACCCGGTCGCACAACTCCTGAATATCGGCCATGTAGTGGCTCGTGAGCAGGATGGTCGTCTTGCGTAGCCGGTTGTGCTCGCGCAAGAACTCCCGAACCACCTTCTGGGAGACCACGTCCAGACCGATGGTCGGTTCGTCGAGGAAGAGCACCTTTGGCTGGTGGAGCAGCGCGGCGATTAATTCGCACTTCATCCGCTCGCCCAGGGACAATTCGCGGACTGCGGTGGAAAGCTTGTCGCGAACCCCGAGGAGCTCGCTCATCTCATCGACCGTTCGCCGGAAGGCCTCGGGGGCTAGACCGTAAATGCGCCCATTCAGTTCGAGCGAATCCCGGGCCGGAAGATCCCACCAGAGCTGATTTTTCTGCCCCAGCAAGAGGGCAAACTGACGGCGGTAACCATCGGCCCGTTCCCACGGCACGTAGCCCAGCACCGAAGCGGTGCCCGAAGTCGGGTACAACAGTCCGGCCAGCATCTTGAGGGTGGTGGTCTTGCCGGCCCCATTGGGCCCGAGGAAGCCCACAAACTCCCCCTCCTCGACCTGGAACGACACATCCTTCACCGCAAACACCGTCTCGTACTCGCGGTGAAACAATCCCTTGAGAGCCCCGGAGAACCCCGGAGCCTTTTTGTAGGTACGGAACGACCGCGTCAGTCCCTGAACATCGATGAGCGCCACGCCGATGATTCTGCAACAGCCCTCACCCCGAGGCGAACCGGTATTCACAGGGAGTCCTCCGTCGAAACTAAAAGATTCCACCCGGGGTGGGTCAGCGATCTTGAGCTTTGAAGCCATTTTGTGGCTGAAACTCCGGGAGTTCGTCTCCATGATTCACAAATGCCCCGCCGGTTTTTGAGTCTTTTTGCCGTCATCGGATGCGCCTTGGGGGCGCAAAATTCTCCGGTGATCAAGTTGCAATACTTGGCCGACAAGCCGCCCACGCTGTCCTCGCACGCTTCGACCATCGAAGAGACACCCCAGGGGA
>SXXZ01000016.1 GCA_005789375.1 Verrucomicrobiales bacterium
GCCGGTCTTGATCTGGCCGCAGTTCGTGGCCACGGCGATGTCAGCGATGGTGCTGTCTTCGGTCTCGCCGGAACGATGGGACAGAACGGCCGTGTAGTTGTTCTTCTGGGCGAGCTCGACGGCGTCGAGGGTCTCGGTGAGGGACCCGATCTGGTTGACCTTCACGAGGATGGAGTTGGCGGTGCCGGTCTCGATGCCCTTGCGGAGGAACTTCACGTTGGTGACGAAAAGATCATCACCCACGAGCTGGGTCTTGCTGCCGAGTTTGTCGGTGAGTTTCTTCCAGGTCTTCCAGTCGCCTTCGGCGCAACCGTCTTCGATCGAGACGATGGGGTACTTGGCGCAGAGGCGGGCGTAGAATTCGACCATCTCGTCACCGCTGAGCTTCTGGCCACTGCTCTTTTTGAAGACGTAGGTTTCGTTGCCGGTATAAAACTCGGAGGCGGCGACGTCGAGGGCCAGGAAGATGTCCTTACCCAGCTTGTAGCCGGCGTCTTTGACAGCGGCGGCGATGGCGTCGAGGGCCGCGTCGGCGCTCTCGAGTTTCGGGGCGAATCCACCTTCGTCACCGACGGCGGTGCTCAGGCCCTTTTTCTTCAAGACTGCTTTGAGGGCATGGAAGATTTCTGTAATGGCGCGGAGTCCTTCGCTGAAGGTTTCGAAGCCATGGGGCATGACCATGAATTCCTGGAAGTCGATGGGGGCGTCGGAGTGGGCGCCGCCGTTGATGACGTTGGCCATGGGCACCGGGAGGACTTTGGCGTTGGGCCCACCGAGGTACTTGAAGAGGGGCTGGCCGAGGGTCGCGGCGGCGGCTTTGGCGTTGGCCAGGGAGACCGCGAGGATGGCGTTGGCACCTAGCTTGGATTTGGTCTCGGTGCCGTCGAGTTCGAGCATGATCTTGTCGACCGTGAGTTGGTCGAAGGCATCGACTCCGGCGAGGACCGGGGCGATTTTGTCGGTCACGTTCTTGACGGCCTTGGTGACACCCTTTCCGAGGTAGCGCTTTTTGTCGCCGTCGCGCAGTTCGATGGCTTCGTGCTCGCCGGTGCTGGCGCCGGAGGGGACTGCGGCGCGGCCGACGGCACCGGAATCGAGGAGGACATCAACCTCGACGGTGGGATTGCCACGGGAGTCCAGGATCTCGCGGGCTTGTATATCAACGATATTGCTCATGTACGTGTTCAGGATTCGTTCCGAAAGGCAGAGGGAACCGCACACGCTCGCGAGCGTCAAGGAAGCCCGCGCTTTGTTGCGATCGCTTTACTGCTGCCAAAAGGGGTCGGTCCCACCTATTTACACAAAAAGTGCCAGTCTTGACTATTTTGAAGATTCTCTGTGGTCGATGAATTGTGGGGTGAACACCCAAGAGCCGATCCCACAGAAATCGTTTCGTCGATCATCATTCGACCGATCGGCGGAGTCGCTCCAAGTGAACAAGAGCTTCCGGTGCCTCCTTCAATTCCACCAGCGGCTTAAGTTCCTTAAGGATATAATCCCAATCCAGACGGGCACCTTGGCGGACCAGCACATTTTCGATGTCCATCCAGTCTTTGGAACGACCGGCAAAGGCCTTCAGCACCACAAGGTCGTCGGCTTGGCACACTTGGAGCGAAATACCGGGCAAAAACTCCCGCAATACTGCTCTCCGACACAACGATTCCTCAAACGGAAACCCTGCCAACGCCACATCAATGGGAATGCCTTCCGACGTTTTCAGAAGGATCACCCGACGTTCCTCGGCAAACTCGGCAGCGTCTGGAATTCGCGGTGCAAACCTCGACAGAAACGCCTGAATCACCGGGGTTTCGTTCCCAAAGCCGCAGAAGAGCGTGAGGTCCACGTCTTCAGTGACGCGAGGTCATCCCAGCAGTGAACCGCCACCCCGCCAATGAACGCGAAGGGAAAACTTCGTTCACGGCAAAGCTCTTGGGCGGCAACGGCCGCATTTATCCATGCAAAGCCGGTTTGCATTTGAGGAAGAACGCTTGCTGAGCCACAAGCCCTGATGACAACCGGGGACGTCCCATGTGGCGGGCCGATTCGAATGCTCCAGCCAACCGTTGCAACGACTCCACGGTGTCGGTTTTACGGAGCGCCTCACGACGCAACTCATCCATGATCGCGCCGGTTTCGGCCCAGGATCGAACCCACCGTTTGCCGAGCGCGACCTGCTCGGGAGTCCAGTTGGACAGTGGGTTTGGCTCGCTCATTGAATCAAACTCTAGGGTTCTGATGCGTGAAATCCAAGCTCTCGATCCGACTGTCGATCCGGATCAGGCGATTAGAACACTGTGCGCCCCCGCCGCTCCGGCAGTGCCGAAGGCTCCTGCGGCCCTGGCCACCCCAGCTGCCGCCCAAGCGTTGAAGCTTACCGACGTAGCGGCGCGTCTTGGCGCGGGCCCTATGCGGCGTTCCTACAGAACGCAACCCTCCCACACACCCATACCCGGGGTTGCACCCCGGGCTGGTATGCCGTGCCCCGTTGGGGCACCCACTAGAATCGTCGACGGCTTTGTCTCGGCTCGTTGAGGCACTGCTCTCTGCTGTCTGGGGACAGGCTTGTGTTGGGAAGCTGCGGGGTGGGCAGGTTTTGGGGGCAGGCTGCTGGGAGGGACAGGCTGCTGGGAGGGACAGGCTGCTGGGAGGGACAGGCTGCTGGGAGGGACAGGCTGCTGTGGAAGGACGCCAAATGTTTTAGGGACGCCCTGCTGTCTGGGGACAGGCTGTGTGTGCGAGATGGATAGGTTTTGGGGACAGGCTGCTGGGAGGACGCCAAATGTTTTAGGGACAGGCTGCTGGGAGGACGCCAAATCTATTAGGGACAGGCTGCTGGGAATTGGGCGGCCTTTCGTTGAGATAACATCAGCGGGGACGCGCTGCTCGCCTGAGATCGCGCTCTGCGGCGGTCGATGTGGTGTGGCTTCCCGAGGC
>SXXZ01000155.1 GCA_005789375.1 Verrucomicrobiales bacterium
GCGATTTGGGCGGTCTCCAAGTCGCGGATTTCCCCGAGCATGATGATATCGGGATCTTGACGCAGGAAGGCGCGGAGGGCCTTGCCGAAGGTCATGCCGGCCGATTCATTGACCTGCACCTGCATGATCCCCTCGATGTCGAACTCCACCGGGTCTTCGATCGTGAGGAGCTTGGTGTCGATCTGGTTGATGTGCCGCAGGCAGGAATAAAGAGTCGTGGTCTTGCCGCAGCCCGTGGGCCCAGTGACCGTGAAGATGCCGTTGGGCTGGTTGATGGTCTCGACGATGAAGTCGTAGCCATCTTTGGGCAGACCCAATGTCTTAAGGTCCAACTGCACGGCCCCTCGGTCCAGAACGCGGAGCACCACCGACTCACCAAAAGCGGTCGGCAGCGTGGAGAGACGGAGATCGACCTGTTTGCCTGAAATCACCGTGCTAATGCGCCCGTCCTGCGGGAGCCGTCGCTCGGAGATGTTCAGGTTGGCCATGATCTTCAGACGCGAGGTCACGGGCGTGGCCAGATGCTTCGGTGGCGGCGCCATTTCGTAGAGGGCACCATCGACACGGTAGCGAATCTTGAACTCTTCTTCGAAGGGTTCGAAGTGGATGTCCGAGGCCCGGTCTTGCACAGCCTGCATCAGGACCAGATTAACGAACTTCACTACGGGGACGTCGTTGACCGCGTCGTCCAAGGAAATGGACAACCCCTTGGGGCCTTCCTCCTCCTTGGTCGCCTCGACGTCCACCCACAGTTCCTTGAGCAGGGAAGTATAACCGAGATCGGCCTGTGCCGGATAAAACTTCTCGATGCAGGCCGCCACCTCGGCCGGATTGGCCACGACCACCTGCAGGGTGTACTTCAGGGAGAAGCCCAACTCATCCATCGTCTGAGGATTGAGCGGGTCGGCCAGGGCAATTTGAAGGGTGTCGCCGTAAAGAGCCATCGGGACCACCTGATACATCCGGGCCGTCTCGTTGGGCACCGCCGCGATGGCATCCTGAGGAATGGTGTCGGCCTCTAGGCTGACGACCATGGTCCCCAGATGATCGGCCATGATTTGGAGGATGGAATCGAGGTCGAGCAACCCGTAATCCTGAAGGATCTGGATCACCGACTTGCCGCTGCGCTGCACCTCCTGACCGATCTCCTCGATTTGCAGGGCGTCCAAGAGCCCGCGCTCTCGGATGAGCGCGATGAGTGGATGGGAGATTGCTTCGGCCATGGCGGGTGAGGGGTCGGTGAGGGGTTACTTACGGCTCTGGCTTTGGGTCTCGGCCTTGGCGGCGCGGAGTTCGTCCAGCTTCAGACTAATGGTCAAGGGGTCCATCGACTTGGTGACAACATCCTCTTCGGAAATCATACCCGCCTGCCACTTGTCCAAAAGGAAGCTGTCGAGGGTGACCATGCCGTGCTTCGAACCGGTCTGGATGTCGGACTGGATTCGGAAGGTCTTGTTGTCACGAATTAGCGCCGCCACCGAAGGGGTGTTAATCATGATCTCGAACACCGCGACCCGGCCGGGTTTATCAACGCGAGCGACCAACAACTGGGAAATCACCCCCTGAAGCACTGTGGAGAGCTGGATGCGAATGGTCTCTTGCTGGCTCTGGGGAAAGGCGTTGACGATACGATCGATGGTCTTGGCTGCCCCCGTGGTGTGCAAGGTTCCGAAGACCAAGTGACCCGTTTCGGCCGCCGTGATGGCCGCTTCCATGGTTTCCAAGTCGCGAAGCTCACCCACCAGAATGATGTCAGGATCTTGACGCAACGCGCGACGCAGCGCCTCGGCGAAAGAGGGCACATCGACATTGACCTCTCGCTGAGTCACCACCGCCTTCTTGTGCTTGTGGTAGTACTCGATGGGGTCTTCGATGGTGATGATGTGCGCTTCGTCCTTCTCCTCGTTGAGGATGTTGAGCAGCGAAGCCAGCGTGGTTGTCTTGCCTGAACCGGTGGGACCCACCACCAAGACCAAACCGCGGGGCTTATTAATCAGAGCCCGAACCGTTTCCGGGATACCGATTTGCTCCATGGTCAGGAGCTTTGAAGGAATTTGCCGGAGCACCAACGCGAAGTTGCCCTTTTCTTTGAAGGCGCTGACACGGAAGCGAGCCAACTCACCGAAGGCGAACCCGAAGTCGGCGCCGCCCTTTTCACGGATTTGCTGGATGTGATCTTCGGAGGTGATGGAGCGCATCAATTCCTCGGTGTCCTCCGGGCGCAGCGGCGGACCATCCACGCGCTGAAGAATGCCGTGGATGCGGATGACGGGGGGAATGTTCACCCGGATGTGCAAGTCGGCTCCGCCTTCGGAGACCATCAACTGCAACAGATCGGACATCTGGTAGGACATGGGTCGGTTCGGAAAGTTTCTTAAGATCGGTGGGGGCGAAAAAGACCCATCAGGGCCGGGGCCGCCTTAAACAATAGAGCAAATGCAGGGCCAGTCATGGTTTTGGTCAGTCGCATCAGTGTTCCGATACGGTTGCCCGAACGACCTCATCCACCGTGGTGACGCCCGCCAAGACCTTGCGCATGCCGTCTTCACGGAGGGTGCGCATGCCCATTTCGCGGGCGCGGTTGCGAAGCACGTTGGAAGGAACCTTGTCGTAGATGAGCTTTCTGGCCTCGTCGTTGATGTTAAAGATCTCGAAGAGGCCGAAACGCCCCTTGCAACCGGTCTTGTTGCACTCGGGGCAGCCCTTGCCCTTGCGGGCGGTGGCCGCGGCGGCCTGCTCCGGGGTGAAGCCCAAGCCAGCGATCTCTTGCTCGGTCAGGGTGTGCGGCGCGGCGCACTTCTTGCAAACCTTGCGGACCAGACGCTGGGCCATCAGGCAGCGTGCGGACGACGCAACCAAGAAGGGTTTCACGCCAATGTCGATGAGACGGGCCACCGCCGAGGGCGCATCGTTGGTGTGCAGCGTGGAAAAAACCAAATGACCGGTCAGTGACGCATTGATGGCGATGGTCGCGGTCTCCATATCGCGGATTTCTCCCAACATGATGACGTTGGGCGACTGGCGGAGCATGGATCGCAGCGCCGAGGCGAATGTGAAACCAATGTGCTCGTGGACCTGGACCTGGTTAATGCCCGCGAGCATGTACTCGACCGGGTCTTCGACGGTGATGATCTTGCGGTCCGGGCGGTTAATATAGTGGAGACAGCTGTAAAGCGTGGTCGTCTTGCCCGAACCAGTAGGGCCAGTGACCAAGAGGATGCCGTCGGGCAAGGCGATCATCCGCTCGAAATTGGCCTGATCGTCGGCCATGAACCCCAACTCGGCCAAGCCCAGCCGAAGGCCGGACTTGTCCAAAATACGCATGACGATGGATTCGCCATGGGAACAGGGAATGACGCTAACGCGAAGGTCGATCACCTTGCCGCCCACGTTGGTCTGAATACGGCCGTCTTGAGGAATACGCTTCTCGGCGATATTCATTGCCGCCGAAATCTTGAGACGGGCGATCACCGGGGCCTGCAGCCGCTTCGGGATATCCTTCATCTCGGTCATCATGCCGTCGATGCGGTAGCGCAGGCGAAAACGCTTGCCCATGGGCTCGAGATGAATATCCGAAGCCCGGAGCTTGAAGGCGTCGATGATGATCTGGTTGACCAGTCGGATGATGGGTGCGTCTGCGTCGAGGGCCTCGCTATCGGCCTTCACATCGCCGCTCAGCGCACTGACCTCGACTTCACCCTCGGTGATGTCTTGAATCATCCGGGCGATGTCAGAATCGCCGCGTCCACCGGAACTGCTGCTGCCGTAGTACTTGTCGAGAGCGGCCGTGAGGTCTGCCTCGCTGGTCACGCGGTACTCGAGGGTCTTACCCAGGGAGACCTGAAGTCCGTCGATGGCTTCGATGTCTGACGGATCGGAGAGGGCCACCACCACGGTGCCGTCTTGCTCAGCGACGGGCACCGCATTGTACTTGCGGGCCACGTGCCGGGGCACGGCGTTGATCACCTCATCGGTCAGACGAATCTCCGACAGGGTGATCATCTCGACACCGAAGTAGGTCGATTTGGCCATAACGACCAGCGACGGCTCCAACCGTCCGGTTTTGACCAAGGTGTCTACAACGCCTTCGCCTGAGGACTCCGCCTCGGGACGCACCTCTTCGACGGCTTCATGAGTCGTGAGACCCATGTCGAGCATGGTTTCGAGCAGAAAATCGTCTTTGGCAGCCACGGTGTCCTCTGGATTTTCCGTTAGCCACGCTCAGGAAAGCGACGGCCTCGGGAAGAAGTGCGGGTGAGTTAAGGAAGGGCTGATAACAATGTCAAACGCGGAGGCCTAAAGGGAGCGTAAATCGTCAAAATTTCTCACACGGCTCCAACCGTCGTCTTCGACGGGTCCGTCCTCACGCCAAAACACCCTTTACCACCTCGCCTGCCACATCGGTCAGGCGATAATCCCGACCGTTGAGATGATGGGTCAACCGCTCATGGTCGAACCCGAGGAGATGGAGAATTGTGGCGTGGAAGTCATGGACATGGACACGGTTGGTGGCCACCCGGATGCCCAGATCATCCGAGGCTCCATAAACCGTCCCGGCCTTGACCCCGGCCCCGGCCATCCACGACGAAAAGACCCAATGGTGGTGCTCGCGCCCCCGGTGATCGGCCGTGGCGTTGAAGGGGGTCCGGCCAAATTCGCTCGTCCAGACCACTAGAGTGTCTTCGAGCATGCCGCGCTGACGCAAGTCGTTGAGCAGGCCGGCTATGGGTCGATCGACATTGGCCGCCAAGGGGCTATGGAGAGTCATGTCACCATGGGCGTCCCAGTTGTCGGAGGAACCGGAATCAATTAATTCGATGAACCGCACACCCCGTTCGGCCAGTCTGCGGGCGACCAAGCACTGCCAACCGAAACCCCGGGTGCTCCCCCGTTCTAGGCCATACAAAGCGTGGGTGGCATCGCTTTCGCGAGACAGGTCGAAGAGTTCAGGCAACTCCATTTGCATGCCGAAGGCCGTCTCGAAGGACTTCATCCGGGCCGCCAGAAGAGGATCGGCGGAGCGAGCCGCCCGATGCCGAAGGTTCATGCGGTTCATGGCCGCCATTTCTAGGGCCTGAAGTTCTTCGGACGGGGACCGCCTGCGCAAATTGGCCACCGGCTCCTGGCCCGGCACCACCCAAGTTCCCTGATGGGCCCCTGGCAGAAAGTCACTGGCCCAGACCTGCCCTCCGGCATACGGGCTCTTGGGCGCGATGACCACGAAGGACGGCAAGTTGCTGTTCTCAGTGCCCAGGCCGTAGCTGACCCAAGATCCGATGCTGGGGCGGGCAAAAGTAAATGAACCGGTGTGGATGCCCAGGGTGGCTTCGTAGTGGTTGGTGTGGTCGGAGGTCATCGACCGGATGACGCACAAGTCGTCCACACAGCCGGCCATGTGGGGAAAGAGACCGCTCACCTCGGTGCCGCAGCGGCCGTGTCGGGCGAAATCCCACTGAGGCCGCTTGGCGTACATGGTGAAGTTGCCTTTGCGCCCCTGAAACTCATCCACGGTGACCGTCTTGCCGGCATCGGCGAACAACCGGGGCTTGGGATCCCACGAATCGACATGGGAAACCCCGCCGCTCATGTAGAGGAAGATCACCCGCTTGGCCTTGGGGGTGAAATGCGGCGCGCGGGGAATGAGCGGATCGGAGCTGGCACTCCCAAGACCCGCCTCTCGAGCCAGAAGGTCTCCGACAATGCCTGGGAACATCAGGGAGCCACCGACCATGGAGCGCAAAAAGCCGCGACGGCGGGGATCAAAGGCTGCGTGAGGGTTCATGGCAAATCAGGGGGCGGGGCCTCGGGCTAATCCACGGTCAGGAACTCATTACTTCCGAGAAGGACCCGGATCCACGCAGACAAGGCTTGGACACTGGCGTCCGGCGAGCCCGGTGATTTTAAGGCATTCCGGTATTGGGCCAAAAATCCGACGATGTCGGCCCTTTCAGCGGCTTCCGGAGAACGGCGGAGAATTCGCCGAAATACCCAGGCCGCCTGGGCCGACTCCGCAGTTTCGTGAGTCCGAGCTAAACGGGCGAGGTTCTCGGCCTCTCGATGCACCATCGGGTCGTTAAGAAAAAACAGTGCCTGCGAAGGCACCGTGGTGGTGCGGCGGATCGCGGTACTGGCGTTGGGATCGGCCCCGTCAAAGAGCGCCAAAAACGGATGCCGCTGGATGCGCTGGGTCATGAGGTAAACGCTGCGGCGGTGGTGATCGTACGAGGCCGCGTAGGGGCCGTGCTGGGTATACCCCCATCGGGTGGGCGACGGAAACGGATGGCCCTCTCCGACCGACAAATCCAAATCACCACAGGCTTCTAGAATGGCGTCCCGGGTTTCTTCGGCACCGAGGCGGCGGCGCGGGAATGGCGAAAACCCGTCCCCGGAGTCCCCTGCAGCGGAACCGATGCGAACCCCAGCGAGTGCACCGGCCGAAGCAGGATCATCCACCGGGCAGGACGAGGCATCGGCCACGGAGCGCACCGGAGAACTTTCGGACAGCAACGGCTCCGGTTCACTGCGCTGTCGATACACAGCACTCGCCAGGATGAGCCGATGCAAGGCCTTGATCGACCCGCCCGAACGACGGAATTCCGAAGCCAAATAATCCAACAACTCCGGATGGCTTGGAGCCTGTCCCCGGAGGCCGAAATCGTTGGCCGAGGTCACCAGGCCTCGACCCATGTGCTGCTGCCAAATCCGATTAACCATCACTCGCGC
>SXXZ01000156.1 GCA_005789375.1 Verrucomicrobiales bacterium
AACTGAATGGGGACGTCGAGGAGGAACTCAATGGACGGGTTGTCGCTGCTGTCGGTGGTCATGGTTGTAATCAGGTGAGTCGTTCAGTGATCTCGATGGCCACCTTGCGGTTGGCGCTGCCGAGTTTACCGCGGAACCGAGGAAGGCCCTCGATTTGTAGCTCCACCTCATCGATCTTCGATGGGTCCAGGGGAATCATGTCTCCGGCCCGCATCTGAAGAATTTCTCGGGGGGTGATGGTCAAACCGGCCCAAAGCGCGGAGACACGCATCGTTAGGTCGTTGTAGCCGGGGTTCCAAAGGACTTCATCCTTGGCCAAACTGGCTGCATCTGATCCAGCTTCGCCCATGGTCACCATGGCTTTCTGAATGCTCTGGGCCATCATCTCCAAAGGCAGAATGATATCCACGGTGGAGAAGCAATCGCCGATGATTGCCTGCACCTTGAGGATATAGACCACCGCTGTGGGATGATCCTCGGCCAGGAGCTTGATGTTCGTCTCGCGGCCCACGATACGGACCTTGGCCTCGTCCGGAGAATCGCTCCACTTGGAGAAGTATTCCTTGAGTGCCAACAAGACCGCCTGGTTCAGCAGGGCTAACTCAACCTCGCGCAACTCTCGGTCGGGATTGGCACCAAACCCTCGGCCGCCGAGCATTCGGTCTCCAATCGCCAGAGCCAAAGGCTTTGGAAAACCGACCACGCCGGTACCCGGAAAGCGTTCTACTTGGAAAAGGATGTAATTGTCGATGGGCTCCGCCTTGGCGGCGTAGCGCCCGAGTTCCATTGCATCGAGGTGCTCCAGATCGAAGGCGAACTCAGCACGGAGAAATAACGAGAGTCGTGCTCCCACCGAGCGCATGATCCCTTCATTGTGAATCCGGAAGCGGTTGAGCTCTTGGGCGGACAGGGAACTGGCCTGTCCCACCACAAAAGGTTTCACCTCGGTTGGCTTCTTGGCACCCGCCGCCGAGTCCTCTTTGTCGGAAGCACTCACTGAATCACGAACTGAGGGAAGATGATCTCCTTGACCGTCCCCGGACCTAGAATCCGATTGAACGCCAAGGCCAGTTGGGCGGCCATTTGACTGCGGAAGCCACGCTTCTGCATGTCATCGATGCGTTGGTCGGCCAAGAAGGCTGAAACCGCATCCCGCAATCGATCAATGTTGGCCTCCACCTGTGCAGATATGTCGGCTTGGCCCACACTGAGGAGAGTTACCTTGACCACCACAAAACGGGTGTCACCCGAGGGGTTGGCCACAATGGGATCGGCGCCCAGAGGGAAGAGCCCGGCCTTGACTTGAGCCGCCTTGGCGATCTCCTCGGGGGTCTCCTTTTTGGCCGGAGCACCGTGAGGGTCCGCCTTCGGTTTTGGGGCGTCATGGGCGGCCGCTGCATCGGCCTTCTTGGGGGCTGCACCATGATCGGCTGCACTCGAGTGAGCGTCGTCTTTCGATGGCTTGCCATGGCTCGCGTCTGCTCCATGAGCACCTGAGGCGGCCTTGGGGTCTTTGGCTGCACCATGGGAATCGCCATGATCCTCGGATGCCCCCACCTGCGCGAGCGCGAGCGCCAAATCCTTGTTGATGCCGCCGAGCAACCGTTTGTTGAGGTAGAAACCGACGCCAAAACTGCCGCCGACCGAGATGATGGCAGCTGCGATCAACGGGACCAGCATCCCACCCTTGGCGGCTTTCGGTGCGCCAGCAGCTTCTTCCGCTGCAGGCTTTTTGTCTTTGTCGTGTGGGTCGGACATGGGGATTTCCGGGAAAGGCTTAGCGCTTCAAGTTGACCAACTCCTCGAGGATCGAGTCGCTGGTGGTAATCATGCGGGCGTTGGCCTGAAAAGCGCGTTGGGTGGTGATCATGTTCGAGAACTCCCTCGATACGTCGACATTCGAGAGTTCGAGTGAGCCCTGCTCGATGCGGCCCATACCGTCTTGATTGGCCTTGCGGGCCCCATTCAAAATCAGGTTGTTGGGAGTCGAGGTGAAAGGGGTGGCTGCAGCGGCTGTAGCAGCACCGGAAGCACCCAAATTAGTGAACAAGTTGTTTCCAGCTCGAACCAAGGCCTGCTCATTGCTGAAAGTTTGCAGAACCACCTGAGCCCGCACGTATTGCGTGCCGTCGTCCAGCAGTGTGTTCAACCGGCCGTCTCCATCCACGCTGATGTTGGTGATCGCAGCCGCCGCAGCCGTGGGCGCAGCCGTGGAAGGCACCGTGCCCTTGTCAAAGCGGATATCACCGATCTTGTTGGGATCCTTTTGGAAATCTTCCACACCTTGGACTCGCATGCCACCGTCGGTGACCAGGTATCCCGTTGAGTCGAGGCGGAAGTTGCCCGAGCGTGTCGCAAACACTTCACCCGACGAAGAATTTCTCACCAAGAAGTAGCCGCTACCCGAGATGGAGAAGTCGGTCGCTAACCCGGATTGGTTAACGGAACCCTGGGAGAAATTAGAACGGATGGCGGCCGTCGCCACGCCATTGCCCAGGCTCACACCGGAGGTGCCGCTTCCGCTCGCCGTATCGGGAGTCGGAGC
>SXXZ01000157.1 GCA_005789375.1 Verrucomicrobiales bacterium
CCTGCCTAAGGGTTGGGTTTGGGATTTGCCCACCGAGGCGCAATGGGAATTGGCCTGTCGGGCCGGTAGCCCCGCGGCCTACGCCGGAGAGCTCGACAGCTTGGCGTGGCATGCTGGCAACAGCGGGGGAAAGGTGCATCCGGTGGGGCAGCGTGAGGCCAATGGTTTCGGTATTCGGGATATGCATGGAAACGTGGCTGAGTGGTGCGTGACTTGGTTCTTTTCCTACCCGACCAATATTCCGGTCTTCGTGGATCCTCTCGGTCCGATTTGGAGCTTCGCCCCCACCTATCGGGGCGGTGGATTCAAGTCAGCCCCGGCGGCCTGCCGCTCTGCGGCCCGTGCGGCGGGTGTCCCCGGAGAGGTCCCCAACGAGACTCTGGGATTTCGATTGGCCCTGCGGTTTCGGCGGGAAACCATGTAATTTAGATGCGTTTCCGAGGCTTGCAGTCCCCGGGGTTAGACGCAGTGCCATAGCCTGAACCCGGGAGAGGTGCTCTCTCGGGATGGTTCTTGCCTGAGAGACATCTGCTTCCTGTCCTCCGGCCCTCAGGAGTGTTAGGGTTTCACCCGTGGCCGAAACATTGGTCGTCAACGAGATCTATTTGAGTCTTCAGGGCGAAAGCACCTTCGCGGGGCTACCCTGCGTCTTTGTGCGCCTGACTGGATGCAATCTGCGGTGTTCCTACTGCGATACAGCCTATGCCTTCACCGAAGGTAAGCGACGCTCTCTGGACGAGATCCGCGCCGAGGTGCATCGATTGGCAGAACCCTTTTTCCGCTCTGATCGGGCCCATTTTCCGCCGGTGGTCAATGCGGGCGATGCTTCAGCTCAGCACAAGCTGCCGTTGGTTGAGTTGACCGGGGGGGAACCCCTCCTGCAACCCAATGCCGCTCGCCTCATGCGCACCTTGGCAGATGACTGTTTCACGGTGCTGGTAGAAACCAGTGGTGCCCACGACATCTCTAAGCTCGATCCGCGGGTGCGGCGCATCATGGATCTTAAATGTCCGAGCAGCGGCGAGGTTGAACGCACTCGTTGGGCCAATATTTTTCATCTCCGTGCCACGGATGAGGTGAAGTTCGTGATTGGGACCCGCGAGGACTACGAGTGGGCTAAGGCGACAATCCTCGAGCATCGGCTCGATCCGGTTTGTCCGATTTTGTTCTCCTGGGTGGCTCCACTCTCGGAATCCCAGCGCGACAAGGCTCTCAAGCCCGTGCCCCAGGGGCTTCATCCGATTTCGCGGAAAGATCTCGTGGAGGCCATGGTGGCTGACCGGGTGCCGGCCCGGTTCCAGTTGCAAATGCACAAGTTCATCTGGCCTTCCGATGAACGCGGCGTGTGATGAGCTCCCGGACCCAAGACTCCACACTGGAAATGCTCCGCCGATACGAGTCGCGGAACATCACCTTCCTGGAACCCGATGCGGGTTGGCCAATCGTCTGGAAGCGGGCCAAAGGGTGCCGTGTCTGGGATGAGGCGGGTCGGCCTTATCTGGACCTCACCGCCGCCTTCGGAGTGGCCGCGGCGGGGCATGCCAATTCCGCTGTTGTGCGGGCCGGCCAGCGGCAGATGGGAGAATTGCTCCATGCCATGGGGGATGTGCATCCCCATGCGTTGAAGGCTCGTCTGGCTCGCGAATTGAGTCGCCTCACCTTTGAGCGGTGGACTCGCCGCGGTGGGGCCACTGCTGCAGTCGAGACGGGCAAGGTGATCTTCGGGTGTTCTGGTTTCGAAGCGGTGGAGGCAGCGTTCAAGACGGCGCGTTTGGCTACTGGGAAGCCCGGGGTCATCGCTTTTCGTGGCGGATACCATGGGGTTGGGTATGGAGCCCTGAATGCGACGGAACGGTCCCATTTTCGAGAGCCGTTCCGGGACCAACTCCGTGAGTTTGGATGTTTTGTAGACTTTCCCGAGGCGAATACAGAGGAGCAGGGAAGACCCCGATTGGAGGCGGCACTCGAGGCGGCTGCGGCTGCGCACGACATCGGCGCGGTGGTCGTCGAACCCATGCAGGCTCGCGGTGGGATTTGCATACCGCCTCCCTGGTTTCTGCCCTGTTTGCGCGAGTGGGCCGACCAACGGGGTGTCTTGCTAATTCTTGACGAAATCTACACGGGTTTTGGACGCACCGGAGCCTGGTTTGCTTGCGAGCACTCGGGCGTTATTCCGGACATTATCTGCCTGGGCAAAGCTTTGACCGGTGGGTTTCCCCTGAGTGCCTGCGTCGGTCGGGCCCGGGTGATGGACGCGTGGCCTCCGGCGATGGGCGAGGCCATTCATACGAGCACATATTTAGGACATCCGGTCGGGTGTGCCATGGCCTTGGCTCAGATCTCTGAACTCCGTCGTCTGGCCTTGCCACAGCGTGCGGCTCGGTTAGAAAAAGTTTTGGAATCGGGCCTGAAATCGCTTCAAGCCCAGTTTCCAGATCGGGTGTCGAGGGTGTCCGTCATCGGGCTTATGGGTGGTATCGCTTGGCGGCGTGCCGATGGGGGTCCCGACACTGAGTTGTCTGTCTGGCTCATGCAGGAAGCGCTCCGCCGCGGAATCATCCTTCTTCCAGAAGGCGAACATTCCGAGGTCACTGGGATCACTCCGCCACTGACCATCACCGAAACGGAGTTAAAACGGGCTTTCCGCGAAATCACTCGTGCGGTGATTGCACGCCTCCAGGTATCAAATCCTGCCCCAAAACCTAAAGTGTCCCGCACTCCGAAAAAACGGCTATGACCCTGAATGAGATGCGTACCCTGCTGGAGTCGCGGGGGATCCAGTTGACGAAGTCGCTGGGCCAGAACTTCTTGCATGATGGCAATCAGTTGCGGCGGATTGTGAGCGCTGCCGACATCGTCCCGACGGACCGTATTCTTGAAGTGGGGCCTGGATTAGGGCCCTTGACCGAGTTGCTGGTGGCTCGGGCCGCGTCGGTGTTGGCCATTGAAAAGGATGCCCGGTTGGTGAGCGTTCTCCGTGAAAACTTTTCCGGCGCCCTTTCTGGGGAGGGCCCAGGCACCCTCGAATTATTGGAGGCCGACGCCCTGCGTTGGGTCGAAGCCAATTCGCGGGATTGGAGCGGTTGGAAACTCGTCGCCAATCTGCCGTATTCGGTGGCGTCAACCCTGATGGTAGAGTTGGCCGAGGCCCCGGTGCCCCCCGATCGCATGGTGGTGACCTTGCAGGCAGAAGTGGTGCATCGCATTGCCGCTCCGACCGATGGGGACAACTACGGAATCCTCACCCTCTTGCTGGGCCTGCGCTACCAAGTCCGTGACTGGTTTAACATCAAACGCGGATGCTTCTATCCGATACCGGATGTCGACAGTGCCTGCATTAGCCTCGTGCGGAGGCCGATTCCGCTTCTGGATGCCGCTGGCTCGGTGGTTTTCACCCGACTCGTGAAGCGTGCCTTCTCCGAGCGTCGGAAGATGATGCTCAAGCTGCTCAAGACCGTATGGCCAGTGGAGGTCTTGCAGGCTGCTTTTATCGAGGTGGGCATCGCGCCGACCGAGCGTGCCGAGAAGGTTTCCGTCGAGGGATTCGTGGCGTTGACTCGGATTCTTCAACGGCAGGCGCCGTGCGAGCCGGGCGAGGGTTTGCCGGAGTCGAGTCCGCGGGCCTGACCGTGTTCGCAAGCTTTGCCTCTAAGGGCGGAGGTTTGCCGTAGAATCGCCGATCCGTGGAGGTGCGGTGTACGACAGAGTAATTAGCACGACTCAAGTTTCAGCGCGACCTGCCGATATGTGGCCGTCGGAGGGAGGGGTTTCCCTAAAGCGTTTCTCAGAGGCGCTTTCCAGCAATTGCGATGAAAATTGAATCCTTTGGAAAGACCTTGGTGGTCAGCGGACTCTCGGCCCTGAATGTGGGCAATGCGGGTTCATTCCGGGACAGTGTCCGGGCGTCTGTCCAGCCTCACCACACCCGCATTGAAATTGATATGTCTTTGACCCGAGTCATCGATAGCACCGGATTGGGTGCCTTGGTTTCCGTACATCGGTTCATTGTGTCACGGCAGGGTCAGTTGCGGTTGATTAACCCGGTTCCGGTGGTGCGCAAAGTTTTAGACTTCACGCAGCTTAGCAAAAGCTTCGAGATCACGCACGGTTGAGCGCCGGGTTGTGAGCGCCGGGTTGTGAGCGCCGGGTTGTGAGCGCCGGGTTGTGAGAGCTCGCCCGGCGGCCTACTTGTCTTCGAGTGTAATCTGACCGCCGGCTTCGATATTGCGGATCTTGCTCGGCGTGGTGGCCGTAGGACGGGCCGCGTCGGTGCAGTTGCCGATGTTGTAGGTCTCGCCCATGACGGAACTGGGAAATTTTCCGCCCTGAAAGTACGGAGCAAGATCATCGGAGGAAGGTTCCGCCGTGTCGGCCTTGCGATACTCGTTCTGCCAGGTCGTCTTGGCCAGCTCGATGGCCTTCAGGTTGGCGAGGACTGCGTTGTATTTTCCGGTATCCATGAACTTCCTCACGTTCGGAACGGCGATCATGGTCAGAAGGCCCACAATCATGACAGCGATCATGACTTCGACGAGGGTGAAGGCGGCACGGAGCGACGAGCGACGCAGATGCTTGCGGGTATTCATGGTGGAAGAAATCGTCATTGGAGTCCGAACACCGGTCCGATGGATTGGTTGCGGAGGCCGGTGAAAGGTTCCCTTCTGACGGACTTGATGAAAGCCGCAGTGGCTCCTCAGAGCAAGTCGAGGGTCTTTTCAGGTTCCAACGGCTCCGAAGAAGACAGAGGGCCTAAAATAGAGGTTTAGCTGCCCTGATTTAGGTGGGAGCAGCAGAAATAATTGGGACATTGCCGAGTCGTGGACTGTCTCCCACTCTTGTCCTGCTGTATGAATGAATCTCAGAATCTCGACGAGTTGCTGGTGTCCCGGTCCGACCAGGCCCGGCGACCCGCCGAGCCTTGCACCGTGGTCATCTTTGGTGCCTCCGGCGATCTGACCTCGCGCAAGCTGATTCCCGCTCTCTACCACCTGACGCTCGAGAAGCTGATGCCGCAACCCTTCCGCATCGTGGGTTTCGCACGGCGGGAGAAGAATGACGAAGCTTGGCGAACGGAACTCCGTGAGGCCATGAACAAGTTTTCCCGGACCCAGCCAGTTCAGGAGGATGTCTGGAATGCCTTCGCTGCCAACATCCACTACTGTCAGGCCGACATGTCCGATGCGGCCGGGTACCAGAGGCTCAAGGCCCTACTCCATGGGTTTCCCGACGAGGGGCTGAGGAGTAATTTGTTGTTCTACTTGGCCACCAATCCCAGCCAATTCGGTGAGGTGACCGGCCATTTGAGCGCGGTGGGATTGTTGCAGAAGGCGGAGTCCCGTGTGACTCCGGAGCGAATCGTTGTGGAGAAGCCCTTCGGACAGGATTTGGAGACAGCGGAGGCGTTGAATTTGGAACTGACCCGCTTCGCCCATGAGAAGCAGATCTTCCGTATCGACCATTATCTGGGTAAGGAGACAGTTCAGAACATCCTGACCTTCCGGTTTTCCAATGCGATCTGGGAGCGGTTGTGGAACCGCGAGTGCATCGACCATGTCCAGATCACCGTGGCCGAAAAGTTGGGCGTGGGTTCGCGCGGCGGTTACTACGAAGAAGCGGGCGCCATTCGGGATATGGTCCAGAACCATGTGCTTCAGGTGCTCTCACTGGTGGCCATGGAGCCGCCGAGTTCTCTGGAGGCTGAAAATGTCCGTGACGAGAAGGTCAAGCTGCTCAAGTCGATTCGACCAATGACGCCGGCTCAGGTGGCTGAAAATGTGGTTCGCGGTCAGTACTTCGCGGGCGAAGTCGATGGCGAGCTACGCCCGGCCTACCGCAGTGAGACCAAGGTGAAGCCTAACTCGCATGTCGAGACCTTCTTGGCGATGCGCCTCTTTGTGGACAATTGGCGCTGGCATGGCGTGCCCTTCTACATTCGTACCGGCAAGAATTTGCCCCTCAGCGCCAGCGAGATTCGCGTCCAGTTTAAGAGCGCCCCCAACATCCTCTTCGCGGCCAAGGATCAGCTCGATGCCAACTCCCTGACGCTCCGGCTTCAGCCCAATGAGGGCATGACCTTGCGTTTCAACGGCAAGGTCCCCGGCGGTGCGGCTGAGCTGCGGCCGGTCCGGATGCACTTCAGCTACGACACTGAATTTGGAGCCTACACCCCAGAGGCCTACGAGCGATTGTTGCTCGAGTCGATGGCGGGCGATGCCACGCTCTTCATCCGTCGCGACGAAGTGGAAACGGCTTGGAAGATTGTGGATGCTATTCGCAGTGCCTGGGTGGGCAAGCCGTTGACCAACCGCGAATTTTACGCGGCCGGTACCTGGGGACCCGCCGCGGCCGATGACCTCTTGGCCAAGAGCGGTCACGAATGGCGCAATCCCCAGTCGAAGCACTGATCTTAGGGTGCGCATGAAACGAAGAGGTCGATCACCGCTGCAACGGTGATCGACCGAGAGGAGGGTGCGCCGCGTGTCGCTTATTCCTTGTCGTACTGCCGGCTGAAATCGAGAACGAGCTGGCGCTGCTCTCCGTTTCGCAACAGCACGACGATGACCCGATGCTTTTCAGAAACATTGCCCAGGGCCTCGGAGTGGACGGCCTTCACGTCGGCCGGTGTGATCACCGCTTTGCCGTCGATCTTTAGCAGGATGTCTTGCGGTGACAGGCCCGCCTGGGCCGCGTTGCCGGGGAATTTTACGCCATAAATGAAGACTCCCTGATTGCGGTGGAAGAACAGGTCGGGGTTGTCGAATTGGTTAATGGCCTTGACCGTGAAATCCCAGCGGCGGCACTCAATTTCTTCGCCCTCCACCTTGCCCTTGGCGCGCGGCACCATCGAGGTCGTCTGGGTCTGCCCCTTGCGGACGAACTCTAGAGCGGCGGGCTTGCCCTTAGGTAAGAGGCCAATGCGTTGGCGAACTCCCGGTAGGTCTTCGACCGTGAGCCCAGTGACCTCTGCACCGTTGATTTTCACGATGCGGTCTCCGGTCTGAATCCCGGCGCGCCGGGCGGGGCTTTCCGGATCGGTTTCTGCCACCATGACGCCTTCATTCTCGGGAAAGTAGACGTTCCGGTTGAAGTCCTTCAGTGGCTGCAATTGGAGGCCCGTCCAGCTCCAGTCCATCTTGCCATGTTCCCGAATTTGATCAGCGACCACTCGGGCCACCTCGATGGGCACCGTAAATCCGAGATCGCCCCCTCCGCCCATCATCCCTCGGGTATTGAGTCCGACCACCTCGCCCAGTGTGTTGACCAGTGGGCCGCCGGAGTTGCCTGGGTTGATCGATGCGTCGGTCTGGAGCCAAGAGCTGTATTCACTCGACCCGGGTAGGTAGCGGTGGGTGCAGGAAATGATGCCAATCGACACCGAGCGGGAGAGTCCGAAGGGAGCCCCCATCGCCATGACAAAATCGCCCTCCACCAGGTTGGTTGAGATGCCCAACCGCGCGAAGGGCAGGGGCGGGGCATCGGCGGGCCGCTCCAGTTTCAGGAGGGCGACATCGGTGTCTTTATCGGATCCAAGGACCTTGGCTTTGAAGGCCTGACCATCGGAGAGCAGGCAGCGGACCTCGGTCGCCTTGTCCACGACATGCCAGTTGGAGAGCAATTCGCCATCGGCTGAGATGAGCACGCCGGAACCGGATACTTCTTGGGCTTGGCGCTTGCCTCCTTGCATGTCTTCACGGACGCACTTGATGAAGACCACCGAGGGAAAAACTCGATCCTTCGCCGATCGAACTACCTTTCGAAAATCCAGCGTTTCCATGCCCTTGGGAAGGGCATCGTCCGCCAAGACGGTGTGCGGGGAATGTCCCAAGAGGAGACCCAGTGCGAGAAGGGGCGAGAGTATCCGGTTCACGTGTGTGGTCATCCTACAGTCTGCCGCAGGCCTGTCGAGTTGGAGGGACCCCTCAAACGATCGATGCAGAAATCTGTCGCTCCTTGGCTCGTTCTCTGGCAGTTCCATGTGATCCTGTGGAGCACAACTGGCGGCGGTTCGGGGAGGATTGCCAAATTCGGTTGAATCCCAGGAGTTTGCCAACGATGAGCAAGACCAAAGCCACCGCATCCGCATCCGTAGCGCCCGCGCCCGCACCCAAGCTCAAGCTGGGGTTGCCCAAGGGTTCGCTGCAAGATGCCACCCTCGAGAAATTTGCCAAAGCCGGATGGAACATCACCGTGTCCAGCCGGAGCTACGAGCCCTACGTCGATGATCCTGAGCTGCAGATCCGCCTGATCCGAGCCCAGGAAATCGGACGCTACGTGGCACTCGGCTATCTGGATGCCGGTCTGACCGGTGTGGACTGGATCCACGAGAACGGCGTCGCCGGTGATGTGCACGAGGTGGGCGAATTTGTTTTTAGCAAGGCCACGCGTCAGCCCACTCGCTGGGTGTTGGCCGTACCCGAAGAATCGGAGATCCGAACGGTGAAGGACCTGGAGGGCAAGCGCATCGCCACTGAAGTGGTGGGTATGACGCGCCGCTGGCTCCGCAAGCATGGGGTGAAGGCCGAGGTTGAATTCTCCTGGGGTGCCACTGAGGTGAAGGCCCGTGAGTTGGTCGACGCGATTGTCGATGTCACCGAGACCGGGTCGTCGCTGCGGGCCAACAAACTTCGCATCGTCGATACGTTGATGGTCTCGACGCCACGCTTGGTGGCCAACAAGACGGCCTGGAAGGATCCGTGGATCCGCTCGAAGATCGAGACCATCGCATTGCTTCTCAAAGGTGCCATCGAAGCCGAGATCAAGGTGGGGCTTAAGATGAACATCCGAGAGAAGGACTTGCCAAACCTGTTGCAAAGCTTGCCCTCGCTCCGTAATCCTACTGTCTCAGGCTTGAGTCAGTCGGGCTGGGTAGCCGTGGAAACTATCATCGACGAACCGGTGGTTCGTGAGCTGATTCCTCGACTGAAGGCTTTCGGAGCCGAAGGCATCATCGAATATCCGCTGAACAAGGTGGTTTACTGACAACGACAACTCAAGACCAACACTGATATGGGTTCACTCAAGAAACGTCGCAAAGCGAAGATCAACAAACACAAGCGCCGGAAGAAGCTTCGGCAGAACCGGCATAAGAAGCGTACTTGGCAGAAGTAACGCGTCCTCTTCGGCCGTTTCTCCCAACATTCCGCTTTTCAGAGCGCGGCCTTGGTTTTCAACGACCGGGCCGCGTCGTCTTTTATGTCAGGTGTTTTTTGGGCTGAAGTATGACTGTCTCTACCTGTTTGGGTGTTTTCCGGGCTTACCGCTCCAGGCCCTTCCCGGTTTTGGTCGTGGTTTTGGCCATGGTCGTTGCCGGGTGCAGAACGCACGGTTTGGGCAAACCCGTGGGTGCCCTGTCGGCGAAGCGTTCTGCGGCTGCTCCAGCCGACTGGGAGCGGCGCGCGGAGGCTCATGCGGCATTCGCAGCGGGTCTAGTCCGCGGCATGAATGGGGATTCGGAGGGGCTCCTGCGCTA
>SXXZ01000158.1 GCA_005789375.1 Verrucomicrobiales bacterium
GCGAAGTCCGATCTCGGCATTTTGTGCGACTTGCAGCGGGAGTTGGGTGCGTGTCTGTCCCGGCGCGAGCGTGACGGCAGGGATTGTGACTCCCGGCAATGGCTCGGCCAGAATCCGGATTTCGCCCTCGAAATGATCCCTGCGGTTGATCCGGACTTCCAAAACCGTATTGGTATTTTGTTCAGCCAACAAACTGTTGGGCGCGACACTCAGGTCGAAGGGCACTGCTGGCAGAACCGTCAGCCACGCCAACTCAGAGAACTGAACTGCGTGAACAACCGCCTTGCCCGAGTGGTCTCCGCTGGCAGAAGCCTTGAGAGGAGTATACCCCAGGGTCGCGTCTGCATTGGCCGAGATCACCCACCAACCGATGGATGTGCTCGGGCCAAGAATGAGCGGGGGAGCCCAGACGCCTGGAGGCAAGCCTTCGGGCTCGATGCGGATCAATCCGTCGAACCCATTGCGGCGGTCCACCTCGCAACGAACGGCTACCGAGCCTCCGCGGGCGACACGGAATCGGCCACCGGTCGTACGGACGTTGAAATCTGCTGCTACATCCGGGGCCTGGAAGCTCATCCGATAGCCGAAGCGATCTCCACCCCGATGGGTTAAATCCCGAAGGGCTACTCGGTATTCGACGTCCTTCTTGGCTTCAAACTCGATGCGTGCATCTGGGCCCGAGGCGTCGTCATTGCGTTGGAGGACAGCTCCGTTTGTGTCCGAGAGGGTCAGGAGTGCGTCGAGTCGTGAGCCCAGAGAGCGGGCCTTCACCTCGATGACCCACTTTTGGTTGGCGACGGCTTTGAAGCGGAAGACATCCACATCTTTCTCAGCACCGATGCGGCCATTGACCACTCGGGGCCAGGTCAGACTCTGGGCCTGATCCGGGGTATTGTTGGGTTCGGCCTCCGCAGATTCGTCCAGATCACCCACCTCAAAACTGGCGGGATTAGAAAATCCGTGAGGCGTTCGAGCGCGCACCTCCTGAAGCCCTAAGGGGGCATTGGGTGCAATTTGGACAGGCAGTGTCTCAACGCCATCGAGATTCTTGCCCGCCCATTGCAAAGCGACCGAGCCACCCCGCTTGCCGCCGAAGGGAAAGAGGGCTTCCAGGTAGGGGACATTTCCGGCGACCAGTCGGTAGCGGTAGTCGCCACCTCCCTGGAAACGCAAGTCATGGAGTTCAAGTAGGAACTCCCCATCGGCTGCGGGCGTGAACTCGAGAAATGGATCTAGCCCGTGGGCGTCTTCGCTGCGCTGTAGCTCTTTCCCGTCGGCGCTACGTAGGATGAGGTTTGCGTCTAGGGGAGATCCGCTGCGGTTGGCTTGAAGATCAAAGATGAGGGTTTTTCCGGCACGGGCCGTGAATCGGAAGAAGTCGGATTCGGTGTTGGCGCTGATGACTCCGGAGACGGCCGCGGGTAATGGAATAATGAGGGCGTTGGACCGGTTGGTGTTGGTCTTGGGATCGGCCAATTCGACGAGATCGCTCAGTTGGAACACCAGAGGGTTCGAGACGCCGTTCGAGCTAGCGACCCTCAGTTCACGCGATCCGAGGGCCGCCTCCGAAGAGACCACGCATTGGAGTGTGATCGATTGGGCAGAATTGATGGGGGCGCTCGTGAGGCCACCGGCGCCTCCTTCGAGGCTCACAGCCGGTGCCGTGGGAGCGACCGGCGTCGCGCTCATCCCGGATCCGGTGACCAGCACCTTGGAGATTCCGCTCAGAGCATCTCCCTTGAGGGTAATCTGTTGAGTGGATCCCCGTTGGATCCAAGTCACCGATGAGGAATCCAACTTGGGTGCCGATTGTGCAAAGAGGCTCGGGAGCGCGAGCAGCGCTGACACCAAGGCGAGGGTGAATCTCATGAAAAAACAGCAGGGCTTCCGTGGGTGCGGTCTGGGCCGTTGGGGAAATGGGCTTTGTGGCGGAGGGGCGGGCTCAGCCGAAAAGGGCGCTCACGGGTTCGGCTTGGACTAGTTCACGCGGTTGGTTCAAGTGATTCATGACCATCGTGTGCGGGTCGATGCCCAGCGCGTGGTACACGGTGGCCACGATCTGGGTGGGGTGGACCGGGGTCTCGATGGGCGAGGATCCGGTGGCATCTGATTTGCCGTACAAGGCTCCACGGCGAATGCCGGCACCTGCGATGAGCGCTGTGTAACAATAAGGCCAGTGATCGCGGCCGTCCGGGGAATTCGTGTTACCGCTGGTGCTGACGCCGAGGCGTGGGCTCCGCCCGAATTCGCCCAGGGCCACCACCAGGGTTTCTTTTAGCAGACCCCGCTCGTCGAGGTCTTCCAGCAGGGCGCTGAGGCCGGAGTCGAGTTTGGGACAGTGCAGGTTGCGCAGCGGCCCAAAGTTGGCGGCATGGGTGTCCCAGGCGTCGACGGTGGGGTCGCCATTGGCCACAGCGGGCCAGTTCATTTGCACGAAGCGGGTCCCAGATTCGAGAAGGCGCCGGGCTAGGAGCAGACCTTGTCCGAAGGTGTGACGGCCGTACTTGTCACGCAGGCTGTCCTTTTCTTTAGACAGGTCGAAGGCATCGCGGGCGCGACCGCTGCTCACGAGGTCGAAGGCCTTCTGATAATAACGATCTAAGGCATATTTTTCGACGGCCTTCTCCATCTCCGGCATAGCATCGTTGACCGCCTTCAGGAGGGTGGAGCGGCGGTCGAGGCGTTCCTTGCTAATTTCTTTGCGCAGCGTGAGGTCGTCCAAGTTGATGATCTTGGCCGGATCCTGATAGAAGTAGTACGGATCGTAGGCGGCTCCAAGAAAACCAGCCGTACCGCCCTTGCCGATGACGTTGGATTCCTGAAGCGGTCGCGGCAGCATCACAAAGGGTAGCATCGGAATGTCCAACGGCTTGAGCCGGGAAATCTGAGAGCCCATGTGCGGGAAGTCATTGGGAGCCGGGGGTTCCAACTGACCCGAGGGCGAGACGCGGTCCGGCGTGTAGCCGGTCATGATTTGGTAAATAGCCGCCGTATGATTGAAGAGCCCAGCCGGTGTGTAGCTCATCGAGCGGATGAGCGTGGCTCGATCGATTTGCTGGGCCAACTTCGGCATGACCTCGCTGAGCTGAATGCCCGGTACTTTGGTTCGGATCGGCTTGAAGTCACCGCGGACATTGGACGGGGCGTCCGGCTTCGGATCCCAGATGTCGATATGGCTCGGACCTCCCTGCAAGTAAATCATCAAGACCTGCTTGGCCGATCCCCAGCCGTTCTTGGGTTGGCCGGGCGCGGGGCCGGTGGTCTTGGGTTGTTCGGCTTGGAGGCGCAATATATCGGCCAGGCTCAGACCCAGCAGGCCAGCACCGCCGAGGCGCATGAATTCTCGGCGGCTGTAACCGTCGCAGGTGGCACCAGAGAGACCAGGAATAGAGATCATGTGGGGATGTGTGTTTGGTTTTCTCTCAGGGTTAGCGATTGAAGAGGAAGGCCGGGCTGTTAATGAGCGCCCACGCCAAATCTTGAGCCCCTTCTAGGCGTTGGGCTCCTGCGCCGAGGCGGATGGAGTTCAATTCTTTGGAAGTCGGAAGACGGCAGAGGCAGCTGAGATAGATTTCTTCGATGACCTTTTGATCGTCGGGTTGCTCAGCAATGAGTTTAGCAAAACGGTTGTCAGCGTGGTTCACGCAATCGCCCAAGGTCTTGCCGTTGATCAAGTTCAAGGCGTGGGAGAGTGTCACATTGCTGCTGCGCTCACATTCGCAAGCGCTCTGGCGCTTGGGGCGTCCGAAGAGCGTGAGGAAATCGTTTCCGGCCACCATACCATCGGGCAACTGCGCGGCGCGCAAACCGTCGGGGAGGTTGGAAAATTGCAAGGGCCGGCCCGTGGCCATGGCGATAGAGTCCAGCATTTGCTCGGCGCTCAGTCGACGGGGCAAGGAATGCGAGAAGTTGACCAAGTCGTCTTCGTTCCAGCGGTTGGGTACGATGCTCAGTTGGTAAGTCCGCGACAGGACCAGATAGCGGATGAGTTTTCGCACATCGTGCCCGTCGGCCACAAAACGAGCCGTGAGGGCATCCAGTAGGGCGGGATTGCTCGCAGGATTTCCCGCGCGGATGTCATCCACCGGGTCGATAATCCCGCGACCAAAAAAGTAGCTCCAAAATCGGTTCACCGTCGATTTGGCGAAGTACGGATTGTCCTTGGAGGTGAGCCAAGCCGCAAAGGCCTCTCGGCGGTCCTCCCCCGCGGCGATGGATCGGTTTTCGCCGTAGGGCACCTTGGGGGCCACTACCGCGTCATCCTTGGGGTGCTTGATCTCGCCCCCCTGGTCGTTGTGGTAGACGACCTCCTCGGAGACTTGTTCGTAGGCATACGACTCACCCGTGCGAATGAGGTGGTCGCGGCCGAGGGTTCCACGCTTGAAGGCTACTTGGGCGAAGAACGCGCCGAATTCGTAGTACTGGTTCTGGGTCCAGCGCTCGAAGGGGTGGTCGTGGCACTTGTTGCAGTTGAAACGCACCCCGAGAAACGTTTGTGATATATCCTCAGTCATCTTGCCGGAATCGCGCAGGGCTCTGAGGTAATTCCCGGCCGGATTTTCAAAAGTGCTGCCCTTGGCGAGTATCAGTTCACGGGCAAATTGATCGAAGGGGCGGTTCGTCGCAAACTGGTCACGAATCCAGCTTCGGAATACCCAAACACCTTTTTTACCGAGGTTTTCGGAGTTGCACTGGAGCAGGTCCGCAAACTTGTTGGCCCAGAATTCTGAGTACGCGGTGGATCCGATGAGGCTATCTACCAACTTCTCCCGCTTCTTCGGGGAGTCGGTGGGGTCGCTCAGAAAGGCCCGCACCGCTTCGGAGGTCGGGGGTTGGCCGGTGATGTCCAAAAAGACCCGGCGAATGAACTCAGCGTCGTTGCACAGTTCGCTGGGATTCATCTTCAGGCGCTCCAGTTTCGCGTTCACCGCCCGGTCGACGAAGTTGTACTCCGGCATCGCGGCGAACCGGAACCCGGTGCGGTCTCCCATGACGGTGACCTCGCGCGCATCGTAGAGTCCTTCATAGCGAACTAGCACGGCCATCTCGCCTCGGCGCAGCGGAATTACTGTGCTGCCTTGGACGAGGGCCACTTCTTCATTGTTGCTACTCAGGACGGCCTCACGGGTCACATCGCGGGTGGAACCATCGGGATAAGTGGCGACCACCAGGAATTGATGGCGACGACCGGGGAGATCGAGCTCGACCTTCTCCGGAAGAATTTGGATGCGGGTGGGCCGATTGGAGGAGACCTGTTGGAAGTGAGCTCCTTCGGAGATCCATTGACGCAGGGTCTTGTGGTAGCGCGAACCGGGCACCAGCGCCTGACGCCCCTCGTGGGGAATATCTGCCAAGGGTTTCTGCAGCATGAGGGATTCATCGACATGGACACGGTTGAACCGTCGTCCGCTCAAGTCGTTGATCAGTGCTTGGTAATCGTATTCTGGATCGTAGCCGCGCAGCGCCAGTTTGAAGCCGTTTTTCCCCTTGGCTGAACCATGGCAGGGTCCGGAGTTGCAGCCGGTGCGGCTCAGGATGGGTTCGATGTCCCGAACGAATCCCACTTCGGGGGAAGCGATGCTGAGGACCTCGACCTCCAAGCGAATGCTCTTGCCGGCAGCGGTGATCGTGACGGCCGATTTCCCTGCCTGGCGGGGGAACAAATAACCATCGCCATCCACTTCAAGGGCGGCCGACTCGGGCTTCAAACGGGCCACCGCGCTGAGATCGATCCAGGAACCGTCGGCACATTCCCCTAGCACTAGTACCTTCCGAGAATCTCGCCCATCGAGCAGCGTGAGCCGGTTGGGTTCTAGTTTCAGCGAACGGATGGCCGGCACCGAAGGAAGGGCCGGGATCGGTTTGTCGGAGCCACGTTCGGCGGAGTGCAGGGCAGGGCAGGGCAAGGATACCCCCACGCACAGGGCAGCCATCCAGAATGTTAGGGGCAGACGCATAGGGCAGAAGGGAATTAACAAGACCTTAACGAGGTCGCAGCCGTTGACACAAGAGGCGTTCCCGTGAGGTGAAGGTTTTCTGAACCTCGTGGCGATCTCGGAGCCTTCAGGGTCTCAAGCCCGGAGCGTTTGGCGGAGGCCCGTTGCTTCGTTGCTTCGGTCTCCCAGAAATCCTTAGAGACAACGGCGACTGCATCCGTGTAAGGTTGGGCAGTCCAATCGTCCTTTCTGTTTTTGTTTAGCCGTCTCCTTTTCCGATGAAGAGCAACTCCGTCTCCAAGCGCTCCGGTATTCTTGCTGGTGGCAACTGGATCATCGACCGGGTCAAGATTGTCGATGCCTATCCCGGGCTCGAGCAACTGGCCAACATCAAAAGCCAACACCAAGGTACTGGAGGCTCCCCCTACAATGTACTGTTGGATCTAGCCAAGCTAGGGGTGGAGTTTCCGCTTCTGGGTGCGGGTCTCGTGGGCAAAGATGCCATGGGGGCCTCCATCCAAGAAGACTGTGCCAAGCACAAGATTGATACCCGGTACCTGAAGTCCACCGCAGAGGCTGAAACGAGTTACACCGATGTCTTCACCGTTCAATCGAACGGTAAGCGCACCTTCTTCCACTACCGCGGAGCCACTGCGCTGTGGGACGGTAAGGATCTCGATTTCTCGAAGATCAAGGCTCGTATCTTTCATTTGGGCTACCTGCTGCTGCTCGACAAGATGGATGTCGTTTCCAAAGACGGCACCACGGCCGCAGCCAAGTTGTTGGCGGCCGCTCAGGCGGCAGGCATGAAGACCAGCATCGACGTGGTCAGTGAAACAGGTGACCGCTTCAAGACCGTGGTGACGCCAGCGCTCAAGCACTGCGACTACGCGATTATCAATGAGTATGAGGCGGGAATGGTGACGGGTTTCCGC
>SXXZ01000159.1 GCA_005789375.1 Verrucomicrobiales bacterium
CCGAATGTGCTCAGCCTTCAAGACACCGATGGCGACGGACGGGCCGACCGCCGAGAGGTGCTCTACGGTCCCTTCGGCGTCACCGACACCCACAACTTGGCCAACAACTTCCGCCGGGGCTTCGACGGATGGTTCTATGGCGGGCAGGGTGTGGGCAACCAGACGCGCGTGAAGGGCACCGACGGACACCTGCTGGAAATGCGAGGATCGACCTTCCGCTTCCGTGGCGATGGATTCCGGATTGAGAAGGTAGGTGATGGGCAAGCCAATGTCTTCGGCCTCTGCTTTGATCCTTTGGGCAACCTCTTCACCTCCGACTGCCACTCGATGCCCATTTATCAGGTCATCCATGGCGGGTTTTATCCCGTGTTCGGCAAACCTCACGACGGTCTGGGCTACGCGCCGCAAATGCTGTGGCACAACCATGGATCCACCGCCATTGCCGGCCTCAACTACTGCGATGAACCGCTGTGGCCTGCGGAGTTTCAGGGCAATTTTCTCTTGGGAAATGTGGTGACTAGCCGGGTGAACCGCGACCGCATCGAGGATCGTGGTTCCACCCGCATCGCCCACGAGATGCCCGATTTGGTAAGCACTTCCGACCCCTGGTTTCGCCCGGTGGACGTGCAGTTTGGGCCCGACGGGGCGCTGTACATCGCCGATTTCTACAACCGGATCATCGCCCATGTGGAGGTGCCCCTGTCGCATCCGGGACGGGATCGCAGCAGCGGGCGGATTTGGCGGGTAGTGCGAAAAGCCACTGACGGACGCCCAATTCTGCGGAGGCACACTGATTTTCGAAATCTCGCCCCGGCGGAACAAGTGCAACGACTCGCCGATCCGAGCTTCGCCCACCGGTTGGCCGTGCTGAATCACTTTTGCGACCTTAAAGACTTGGATGCCTCCATCGAGGGAACGTTGCGCACCGCCCTGACAACGCGTTCGGCACCGGTGTCGCTTCGAGTCGGGGCCCTATGGATTTTGGAGCGGCGGGAACTTTTGCGTCCGACCGAGTTGGCGGCGGCCGCCAATGATTCCGAAGCCTTGCTGCGGCTTCATGCTGTGCGAGTCCTTGTAGAACGTCGTCGTTGGCAGGAGTCGGACCTCGGCCTCGTAAGGGCAGCCCTCCGAGATCCGTCGGCGCCCGTGGTGCGTGCGGCGGCCGATGCTCTGGCTCGCCATCCCAGCTTTGACAACCTCGCCCCGCTGCTGGCTCTGAGACGCGTTGCCCCCGAAACCGACACCCATCTCGTGTATCAAGTCAGCAAGGCACTGCGAGACCAGTTGCTCGACGAAACGGTGTTTCGGCGATGGCGTCAGGGATCCCAGGGTGACCTCGTCTCCCAGGCCGCAGTGGCCGATGTTTGTCTGGCCATTCCCTCCTCAGAATCGGCGGGGTTTCTTCTCGAATACTTGAAGCACCGGCGCCCCTCAGATCCCGGCTTCATGGAGCAGTTGCAGCACAGTGCTCGGCACGGAGCGACGGCCGACTTGGAGGCCTTGGTGGGTGTATTCCGGACCTTGGCCCCACTCGATCGAGCGGCGCAGCGCACCCTGTTTCTGGCGATGGAGCAGGGGATGGCCCAACGAGGACTGGCTTTGGGACCCAAGTTGCAACGGTGGGGAGTCGACTTGGTGGTGGGCTTTTTGGGCGACGCGCAATCGACTCTCGATCAGAGCCTTTTTGCGATCGAGTGGGCAGGGAAGTTAGGAATACGCGATGCGGCCCCGGCACTCCGACGTCGTGCCGGCAAATCCGAGGCAGGCGAAACTTCCGTCTCCGTGCGCGTAGCCAGTGTTCGAGCCTTGTTCGAACTCGCCGACCCCGAAACCGAGTTGCTGGCGGAGTCACTCCTGCGCGAGGCATCGGTATCGCGGGATCAGCGGGCCGCGGTCGCTCAAGCGGTACTGAGGTTCCGGCCCAAGACGGGAATTCCCATTTTATTGAGGGTGTTGCGCGAAGCCCCGTTTGGTTCGGCCATACCCATCGCCGCCGTTCTGGGGGGCTCGCTCGAAGGATCCGAGAGTTTGCTCCAGGCCGTAGGCGACGGGCGCGCACCGGCGGCATTGTTGGTCGAACGGTCTGTTCAAGAGCGACTCTTGGCCATTCGGCCGAATGAAAAGGATCGGTTTCAGCCGAAAACTGTCGCAGACCCAGACTCCAAACGCCGCTTGGAATTGGTGGCCGATCGACAGGCAGCGTTCCGAAAATCCAGCCCCGACGTGAAGGCTGGAGCTCGAATTTTCGAGACTCATTGCAGGCCATGCCATTCGATGGGAGGGCAGGGTGGCTTGGTGGGCCCGCAGCTCGATGGCGTAGGACATCGGGGCCTGGAGCGCCTGTGCGAAGATGTGCTTGATCCTAACCGCAATGTGGATCGGATTTTCCGCTACAGCATCGTGACCCTTCACAATGGGGATTTAGTGACGGGCCTTTTCCGTCGAGAGGAGGGTGAACAGCGCATTTACATCAATGCCACCGGCCAAGAGCAACGAATCCCCCGCAACGAAATTCGCGAAGTCCAGGAATCGGAGACTTCACTGATGCCCGACAATTTTGCCGAGGTGCTTCCGCCGGCCGACTTCAACCACCTCCTGGGATTTCTATTGAGTCAACAAACCCAACGCCCTTGATTCGCCGAAATCCTTCGGGCAGCGTCCGTCTTCGATCCAATTTATCTGCAGTCGGGTCCAGTGTGCCGTATGTGGTCGAGCTTCAGTTGTGCGCGATGCTGCGACCGAAGAATCCGAGTCAGAAATAAGTTGGAATCAATCCGCCGCAAGCGAGCCATCCGCCATGGTGCTACTGAACCAGTCTGTCGACGCGTCTCATCGAGAGGTGGGCTCTCCCTTCAGGGCGATTCTTTGGTGTGCTGCGATCCTCTGGTTGCCGAGCGCGTTGAGCCAATCTGCAGCGATTGCGCCCGCACGAGAGACTCGTTCCAGCGCAACCGAGGCACTCAAGGCTTCAGTTCGTGCCAGCGGAGCCGAGGCCCAGCCCTCTGTGAGCGGTGACGCGCGCGGTGAAGAAGTCGAGGTTCAGCCCGGCGATACGGCGAGCGAGATCGCCGTGGTGCGATTGCCGGCGGAGGTTTCGCTCGACCAAATGCTCGTGGCCCTTTTGCGG
>SXXZ01000017.1 GCA_005789375.1 Verrucomicrobiales bacterium
CCACCGTCGGCCGGCCTCACTTGAACGTGGGCCAATCGGGTAATGATTTTTGGCAGAAGACCGGCCCTGGGAGCGGCGATTGGGCTCTCCGTGCTTTGAGCACCGCTCAAGATGCTAATTTCAAGATGTCTGTGACCGCCAATGTTCCGGAGCCCACCACGGTGGCTCTCGGTGTGGTCGGTGCAGCGTTCTTGGGTGCTTCCGCCCTCCGCCGCAACCGCCGCTAATCGGCAGTTCTAAGTTTTTCCTTTCTTTACAGGCGCGATGGTTTCCATCGCGCCTTTTTCTATGCCTGGGTCCGGTAGGGCGCACTTTTCGACGGGCCGACCGGAGTCAGAGTCGGCCGAGTAAGCCAGAGAACGGGCAGAAGGATTGGACAAGGGGCTTGGTGTCCCTTTTGATTGCTCCATGCGCTGGATTGGGTTGTTGCTGTCGTTGTGCTGGATGGCTGGACAGGGTGAGATGAGAGCGGAATCGGCCACTCGCGTCGAGTTGTGGACCGACCAGTCCACGGCCCGCCCCGGTTCTACGGTCACGGCAGCCATCCGCCTTCAGATGGCCGAGGGGTGGCATATTTATTGGCGCCATCCGGGTGACGAGGTGGGCCTTAAGACTCGGGTCGAGTGGACCCTGCCACCGGGAGTTACGGCTGGAGCCATTCAGTGGCCCGTTCCCGACAAGACCACCGAAAAAGAATTCGATACACTCACCTACGCCGGGACCGTCGTGCTACTGGTTCCTATTGAGATTCCTGCCGGCCAAGTGCTGGGTCCCATCACGCTCAAGGCCAAGGTCCGATGGCTCGAATGTCATGAGGAATGCGTCCCGGGCAATGCCACGGTGGAGACACGGGTCACGGTCGACAATCTTTCGGAGGTGTCCGTCCATTTGGCGGAAATTCAGTCGGCCAAGAAACGCGTACCGCGCACGATTCAAGACCTTCCCATCCGCGCGGTTTGGGAGGCTTCCGAGGGCGTTGTGCCTCGTAAACTAGTGATCTCTTGGAAGCCCGGATCTGGGGTTTCGGGGTTTGATGTATTTCCTTTCGAAGCGGTGGGAGGGGTGGCCCCGGTGTCGATCAAAACCGAATACCTTGATCCGCAGAACGGGTTCCTTCGCATTCGCAAGACGGTTCCAGTTGGCGACTCTGGGTGGCCCGACCGATTAGAGGGATTGCTGGTCGCGAAGGGGGCAGAACCTGCGGCAGAACCTGTAGAATTCAGCGTGCCCATTGTGGCGCCATTGGCTGACCTTTCGACCGCACGCCCTGAGCCTGTTTCCATGGCGGAGTTACTCGTCAAGCTGCTCTCGGCCTTTGTGGGTGGGCTCATCCTCAATGTGATGCCGTGCGTGCTGCCGGTCTTAGCGCTGAAGGTGTTGGGGTTCGTGCAGCAGGCCAAGGAGGAGCCCCGGCGGGTGCGGACGCTCGGCTTGGTCTATGGGGCAGGGGTGTTGGCGTCGTTCTTGGTCTTGGCGGGCGTGGCTTTGGCTGTGCAGGCGGCGGGTGGCACGGCGAGTTGGAGTGCGCCTTTTCAGAACCCAGTCTTTCGAGTGCTGATCACGGTGCTCATCACCTTGGTGGCTTTGAATCTTTTTGGCGTGTTCGAGCTGACCTTGGGCGGATCGGCCATGCAAAAGGCTTCGGACCTTTCTTCAAAAGAGGGGTGGAGTGGGGCCTTCTTTAATGGAGTTCTTGCGGCCGTTTTGGCGACTCCATGCACGGCACCCTTCTTGGCTTCGGCGCTGGCGTTCGCCTTCCTTCAGCCGCCTTTGGTGATTCTTTTGTTCTTTGTCGCCATCGGGGCGGGTCTGGCATTGCCGTTTGTGGCGTTGTGCTGGGAGCCGGCTTGGTTGCGTTTCTTGCCGAAGCCGGGTGTTTGGATGGTTCGTTTCAAGGTGGGCATGGGTTTCCCTATGTTGGCGACGGCGATGTGGTTGTTCTGGTTTACGGCCGGCCGTTTGGGTGAATCGGGCACTGGCGTGTTGTGGTTCGGGTTGTTTTTGGTGGTCTTGGCCTCGGCGGCTTGGGTCTGGGGGGAGTTTGTGCAGCGTTCGACCCGGGGTCGGGGTTGGGCCATGGCCATCGCAGCGTTGCTGTTGCTGGCTGGATACTTTGGTTTTTTAGAAGGTCAGTTGGATTGGCGTACGCCGGCAGGTCGGCGGGTTAAGGGGTTGGAGTGGCAGAAATGGAGTGCTGCTGCGGTCGAGCAAGCCCGTCGTGAGGGGCATCCGGTGATGGTGGATTTCACGGCCGACAGTTGTCTCAACTGCAAGTGGAATAAGGCGACGGCCATCGAGATCGATGCCACTCGGGCGCGGATCAAGGAATTGGGGGTTCGTGTTTTTGAGGGCGATTTCACTGATGGAGATCCGATCATTGCTGATGAACTCAAGAAGCATGGCCGCCGGGGTGTGCCTTTGGTTCTGATGTATTCCGCAGACTTGGCTAAAGCTCCGGAACTCCTGCCTGTGGTGCTGACACCCGGTATTGTGGCTGAGGCCTTGCAGCGAGCGGCCACGCGTTGAGCTTCGGCGCGCCGTGAGGGGCTCTGCGGGGTTGGGCCTGCGCTCGCAGGGATCGTTCGGTGGGCGGGAGATTCTTTTGTTATTTTACGGAGCTGCTGGCATCGAAACCAATTGAGGGCTGGGTTTGCTGTCGGCCTGGGTTCATTCTCGTGCGTGTGAACTCTCTAGGTTGGGTCGCCGTGAGCAGGACCTCGTTCGCAATGGCGATCGCAATGGCGGTCGCTGGGACTTGCCGTGGTGCTGAGGCGGTGTCTTCGCCCAAGACCCGGGTGAGCTATTCGGAGGCCTACGGAAAAACCGATCGGGCGACGAATGTGGCTGCGGCTGACGTGGCTCGCTTCGCTCCTGTTTCCCCTGATCGAGCTTTGGAGACGTTCCAGATTCGGAAGGGCTTCCGTCTGGAATTGGCGGCGAGCGAGCCTCAGGTGGTGAGTCCGGTGACGATGGCTTTTGATGAGGATGGCCGAGCGTTCGTCGCCGAAATGATCGATTACTCCGAGCGCCGGGATGAGACCCCGCATGCCGGGCGGATTCGGATGCTGGAGGATCTCGATGGCGATGGTCGTTTCGACCGTTCTACGGTCTTTGCTGACCACCTTCCTTGGCCGACGGCTCTCATTTGTTCTCGGGGCGGGCTGTATGTTGGGGCCTCTCCGGATATCCTGTGGCTCAAAGACACGACGGGCGATGGTCGGGCCGACGAACGCCGCGTCGTGGTGAGCGGATTCGGCAGTGGGGTGGCCCGACTTAATGTTCAGGCTCTCCTCAATTCCTTCAATTGGGGGCTGGATCACCGCCTTTACGGGGCCACCGGTCCCAATGGGGGAAATCGTGTGGTCCAGTCGGGTGCGGAGGGATCCGGTCTCGATTTGCGGGGCGTGGATTTCAGCCTCGATCCTTTGACCGAAACGCTCCGTCCGGAGACGGGCGGCGGTCAGTACGGACTCTCCTTCGATTCGGTGGGAAATCGATTCGTGTGCAGCAACAGCGATCACCTCCAGTGGATGGCCTTGGACTGGCCGCATGCTTCGCGCAATCCCTGGGTCGCTCTGCCGTCGCCGCGGGTGAGCATCGCTGCCGACGGACCCGCGGCTGAAGTGTTCCGGATTAGTCCCGACGAGCCTTGGCGCATTGTTCGGACGCGGTGGCGCATTAGTGGGGTAGTCCCAGGCATGGTCGAGGGCGGTGGGCGGGTCTCGGGTTATTTCACGGGGGCCACTGGGGCGACGGTGTACCGCGGTGATGCCTATGGCCCGGAGTTTTCCGACAACGTTTTCATCGGCGATGCTGGGGGCAACCTGGTCCACCGGAAGGTGTTGAAGGCCGACGGGGTGGGCTGGGTGGCGCGTCGTCCCGTCGACGAACAGGGTGTTGAGTTTCTAGCTTCGCGAGACACGTGGTTCCGGCCGGTGCATTTCCAGAATGGTCCGGAGGGTTGTCTGTACATCGTGGATATGTACCGGGAGGTCATCGAGCACCCGTGGTCTATCCCTGAGGCCATTAAGCAGCACTTGGATCTCAACAGCGGTAATGACCGTGGCCGCATTTGGCGGGTGGTTCCGGAGGGTTTTCGAAGACCGGCTCCGCGGCGGTGGAGCCAAGCCTCGGTGAGCCAGTGCGTGGCGGCTCTCGAAAGCTCGAATGGATGGGTTCGCGAGACAGCGTCGCGCCTCATTCACGAACGTCAGGACCGTTCTGCGGTGCCGGAGTTGGAGCGGTTGCTCGAGCAATCGGCGGTCCCGCTGGCCCGACTGCATGCTTTGTATTCACTCGAGGGATTGAAGGGGCTGGAGGGGGCGCGCCTTCTGACAATCGCCCTGGCCGACCGGGATGAACGCGTTCGCGAGCATGCTGTGAAATGGGTGGAGCGTCGGGTGACGGGCTCGGATCCGACGGCCAAGAGCCTTCAGGGACTGCTCTTGAGCTTGGTCGATGATCCGTCCGTGCGAGTTCGTTGCCAAGTAGCCCTCACTCTGGGGGCCTGGTCGGGTCCAGAACGGAACAAAGCCTTGGCCCGGATCGTCATTCGGGACTGGGATCAACCATGGGTGCAGGCGGCGGTCTTGAGTGGTCTCTGGACGGGTGCCGGAGAGGTGCTCGCAAGTCTGGCTCAGGACCCGAGATTCATTCAGCGACCACGCAGCGGGGAGTTTCTTGAGGCGATTGCGACGGTGATGGGCGCGCAAGGGCTTCCGGGTGAGGTGGAAGTTTTTCTGGACCGGGTGGCTAGCCCCGAGTGGTCTGCCCCGGCGCCTCGCATGGTTCGTGCCTTTCTCGAGGCTGCGGCCCGCTCTGGCAAATCGGTGGTTTCCCGGGAGTCGGAGGAGCGCCTGCAGAGGCTGTTTCGATCCGCCATCGTCCGTTCTGCAGAGGAAGGACTGGCGGAGGCCGATCGGGTCCGGGCGGTGGAGTTGCTTGCGGTGGGCCGTCCGGCCGAGGTGGTTGAACCCTTGAGCCGGTTGCTGCTGACGGACTCGCCCCGCGTTCGTGCGGCGGCCATTCAGTCCTTGGGGCGTTTGAACTCTCCAGGCGTGGGTGAACGGCTTCTCAAGCCATGGAAGGCTTATCGGGCTGAGGATCGGGTGGCTGTGGTGGCGTTGCTTGCTCATCGCCCCGAGCGCGCCCAGGCGCTGCTGGCAGCAGTGGAGCGGGGTGAAGTCGGCCCCGCAGCGATCCCCGCGGCCACAGTCCGAAGCCTTCAGACCCATTCAAGCCCCGCCGTCGCGTTGGCCGCGCTGCAATGGCTTCCGAAGGAACCCTCCAGCGCCGATACCGTAGCCGCGCTCCAATCGGCATTGACCTTGCCCGGCTCAAAGGCCCGAGGAGGCTTGATCTTTCTCGAACGCTGCGCGGCCTGTCATCGTGCCGGTTCCGACGGTCATGCCGTGGGGCCGGATTTGGTGACGGTGCGCACGGCAGGAAAAGCCAAACTGCTCACAAGCATGGTGCAACCGCATGCCGAGGTGGCTCCTCAATACATCGCCTTTACCGTGGAAACACTGGACGGCGAAACCTACGCGGCCTTGATCGCCCGGGAGACGCCTACTCATGTGACGCTGCGTCTCGGCGGCGGTCAGGAGCTCACTTTGGAGCGTCGAGCTATCCGTTCCATGCGCAGCTCGGGGCAGTCGCTCATGCCCGAGGGTCTTCTTTCCGGGTTGTCCCCGGAGGCGGTGGCCGATTTGTTGGAGTTTGTTTCCAATGCTCCGGTTTCAGTTTCGCTTCCTTCAAAACCATGAATGCCCCGGTGCCGATCGCGGTCTGTTTCACTTTTCCCATGCTCAGGAACTCTTCATTTTGGACGGCCCTCGGATTGCTGGTCCACACGGTGGTTTTAGCCGGTGCCGCTAATCCCGATTGGTTGATCGATCCATCGCCGTATCGGGCGCGAGTTCAGGTTGCCCCGGATCGCCCCGAGCTCGTTCTCGACAACGGTCTGCTGCGGCGCGTCATTCGCATTGAGCCCAACGCGGCCACGGTTGCTTTGGAGAACCGCATTAGCGGCGAGTCCCTGATCCGCGGGGTGAAGCCCGAAGCCGTGGTGGAACTCAACGGCAAACGATTCGAGGTCGGGGGGCTTCAAGGACAACCGAACTACGCCTTCCTTAGGCCCGAATGGGAAGGGCAACTCAAAGCGCGGCCCGAGGCGTTTCGCTTTGTGGGCCATGAGATCGGAGTCCCTCAAGAACGCATGGCGTGGAAACGCGTGCGTCATCATGCGCCCGGGGTCCAATGGCCTCCGCGGGGAATGACTCTGAGGCTCGATTTCGAGGCACCGTCGTCGTTGGTTTCCGAACCGTCACTCCGCGGGCTCCGAATTTCAGTGCACTACGAATTGTACGATGGCATTCCCTGCTACTCGAAGTGGTTGACCGTGAGCAACGGAACGGCCTCGGCGGTGACAATCAACCGGTTCTCCAGCGAGGTGCTTGCGGCCGTCGAGCGGGTTTCAGAAGTAGATGAGCTGTCGGTGGGGCTAACGCCTCCCAACTTCCATGTCGAAACCGACATGTCGTTTGGTGGAATGACCGGGGCGGGGGCCAATCGGCGTTCCTACCGGTGGCTGACGGATCCCGAGTTTCATTCCCAGGTCAATTACGAGAAGAAGACCCCCTGCTTGCTGGATGTGGGACCCGATCTGGGACCCGATCAAACGGTGGCTCCCGGGGCCACCTTCGAAACCTACCGAGCTTGGATCTTGCCGCAGGACAGCACGGACCGTGAGCGATGTGGCCTGGCCGTGCGGCGGATGATGCGCACGGTAGCTCCCTGGGTGACCGAGAACCCGCTAATGATGCACGTGGTTTCTTCGCACGGGCCGACGGTCACCAATGCCATCGATCAGTGCGCGGCCACCGGCTTCGAGATGCTTATTCTCAGTTTTGGTAGCGGCTTCGACATGGAGAACGGACGCCCAGAAACCTTACAGAAAGCCAAAGCCTTCTCGGCCTATGCGCAGAGTCGGGGCGTGGAAATCGGGAGCTATTCTCTCTTGGCCTCGCGCAGCGTCGGTGGCGGGAACGACGTGGTCTTGCCTCCCGGGCTCAAGCCGGTGTTTGGAAATTCGCCCTGCCTTCAAAGCCAGTGGGGCACCAACTACTTCCGCCGATTGTACGAGTTTCACCGTCAGAGCGGTTTCACCTTGCTGGAACACGATGGCTCTTATCCGGGAGATCCCTGCGCATCCACGAATCATCCGGGGCACCGTCGATGGGAGGATTCTCGTTGGAACCAGTGGGTGGAGATTCGTGACTTCTACCGTTGGTGCCGGGGCGAGGGGTTCTACCTGAACGTGCCCGATCACTATTTCATGGCCGGTTCCACCAAAACTGGCATGGGCTACCGCGAGGTGAACTGGTCCTTGCCGCGGGAACAGCAGGTCATTCATACCCGCCAGAACATTTATGACGGTACTTGGGAAAAAACCCCGAGCATGGGGTGGATGTTTGTGCCGCTGACCGAGTACCAGGGCGGAGGAGCCGCGGCGACCATCGAACCCTTGTCCGAGCACCTAGATCATTATCGGCACATGCTGGAGAGTAATTTGGCCTTGGGAGTCCAGGCCTGTTATCGCGGGCCGCGCCTCTTTGACAGCGAAGTGACCCGGTCCATGGTCAAAGGCCAAGTGGATTGGTTCAAGGCGCACCGAGACATTCTCGAGAGCGACCTGATCCATGGCCGACGGGCCGACGCTCGGGACTTGGACTGGATGCTCCACGTGAATCCCTCCTTGAAAGAAAAGGGGATGCTAGTGGTCTTCAATCCACTCAATGAACCGGTCCGCAAGGTGTTGAAACCTAATCTCTACTACACCGGATTGACCCAGACCGCGCGATTGCGGGAGCGCGGTGGCAAGGCGCAGCGCCTGCCGGTGGGTCGTGACGGTCGGGTGGAGGTGAGCGTGACTGTGGCAGCTCAGGGCATGAACTGGTGGGTAATCGAATGAAGAACTTCGGTTTGAACGATTTGTGGGCGTCTCGATGGTTTCGGGCGCTCGGGTTTTTAGCCGTTTTTGGATGGGCTCTTTGCCAGCCATCTCTGGTGGCTCAGGGAACCAGCGCCTCGGCCTCCTCCGTTTCGGAAACTGAGGGCTCCCGTGGACGTGATCTCTATCTCAAGAACTGCTTTGCCTGTCACCAGATGCGGGGGCAGGGGATTCCCGGGATCTTTCCACCACTGGCTGGCTCCGACTACCTTTTGGCCGACATCGATCGAGCCATCCGGATTATCTGTGAGGGGTTGAATGGCGAGATCACGGTCAATGCGCGTAGGTACGCCGGCGTCATGCCGCCTGCCATCTTGCAAGACGAAGAGGTGGCAATCGTCCTAAATTATGTTTTGCGCAATTGGGGCAATGCGGGCCCCGAGGTGACTTCCGAGCAGGTTAAGAAGGTGCGGGCGACGACGGCTTATCCGACCTTTGAAGCACTTCAGTTGGCCAATCGCTATCCGCCCTTGCCCAAAGCTCCGGAGGGCTTCCGTTTGCGCGAAGTGGCCCGGTTGCCATTCCGCCCGGTGCGCCTAACCAGCGACGGTCGCGGTCATGGTTTGTATGTGTTGACCGAGCAGGGCGATGTGTGGCGGTTGGATCCCTCGAATGCGGCCTTGAAGCAAATCCTTCCGGCCAATCGCTATTTGGAACGTCGCCCGGAGGACATTGGCGGGCCGCTCTTCGTCTTGGGGATGACCCTCGACCGGCAGAAGCGACTCTACATCGCCTCCAATCAACAGAACAAGGCGACCCGGCCTTACCAGAATATCGTCACTATTTATCGGAGTTCCTCCGTGACCAATGGGCATCCCTCGGAGCTGAAGCCGTGGTTCCAGACCAATTACCCGGGGAGTCCGGCCTACATTCATGCCGTGGAGAATATTGCCTTCGGTCCGGATGGGCATTTGTACGCCGGCAATGGCGGCCGCACTGATGGCGGGTTGACCAGCCCGGATTCCGAGTGGTTTGGCGGTGGAGAGACCCCCATCACCGGGTGCCTTTGGCGCATCAAGACCGATGTGCAACCGCCCACCCTGGAGGTGTATGCCCGGGGGACCCGCAACGCTTATGGTTTTTGTTGGAACGCCGCCGGTGAGATGTTTGCCACCGAGAACGGTCCGGACGCGGACGCTCCGGAAGAACTCAACCACATCGAGGAGGGCAAGCATTACGGTTTTCCGTTCCGGTTCGCCGACTGGACCAAGAAGGCCTATCCCACGAGCCCAGAACCGCCCGATGGCCTCGCCTTCACGCTGCCGGTGGCCAATCTCGGACCTGACGGCGGATTCTCTGGGACTCCGATGTTCACGTTTGATCCGCATTCGGGTCCTGGCGGCATTGTGTTTCTGGGTAAGGAGTTTCCCGAAGGGTATCGGGGCACGTTCTTGCTGACCCGATTCGGAAATTTCATTCGATCACCCAAGGATAACTCGGGATTTGATGTGCTCCGGGCCACCTTGCGCCGGAATGCCGAGGGGCGCTATGAGGGGCATTTCCACACCGTGCTTTCGGGACTCGGCCGCCCCATCGATATCCATTTAGGCGCGCCCGGAAAGCTCTACATCGCCGAATATTCTCGGGCCACCAACAGCAGCGATTCCTATGGCCCTTCAGGCCGGATTCTCGAGTTGTCGGTAGCAGGGCGCTGATCTGGAGCCGCGGCGGGGGGTGGCCTCGCGCGGTCGGCTCTAGGTGAGTCGAGTGGGTTCGGTGTCGATATTGGGCAAACGGCGGCGTTGGTACCAAGCCATGCCCATGAGATCGAACAGTCCTCGCCCGAGGCGGTTCCAGACCCCGTATTTAGAAACTCCGGCCGTGCGGGGGCGGTGTTTCACGGGCACCTCCAGAACTTGGCTCCCATTCCCAGCCACGAGGATCGGGAGGAAGCGGTGCAGCCCGTTGAAGGGGAAAATGCCGGTCAAGCTGCTGCGTTTGAACGCCCGCAACGCGCAACCGGTGTCCGCGAAGTCCCATCCCAAACTCCAGGAGCGGAAATTCCGAGCCACTCGTGACGAGGCCTTGCGCACGAAGGAGTCCTGACGATCCACCCGGTGGCCGCACACGAAATCGGCCCGGTCGAGCAGTTGCAGCATTCGGGGGAGCTCCGATGGGTCGTTCTGAAGGTCGCCGTCGAGGGTGCACAGAAACGGGGCCTCCGTTCGGGAGATCCCGGTCCAGATGGCCGCACTTTGTCCGGCATTCTTGAGGTGACGCAGACCGGTGACGCGGGGATCGCGCGCTTTCTGGGTGCAAATGGCTTCCCAGGTGCCGTCGGTCGACGCGTCATCCACGAGCACCAATTGCCAGGCCCGTGTTTCAGCACGAAACACTTCGGCAATCTCGGTCACCAACGGAACAATGTTGGCGACCTCATTGAAGACGGGGACGACGATGACGATCTGCGGAACCACGGGCCGAAGCCTACGTACTGGAGCCTCCCGGAACCAGTCGAGTTTGCAGGCGGTCGAGCTTCACCGTTGGTTCCGCCTTCTGGGTGGTCTACAGTTTGGCCATGCCGGAGTTGCCCGAAGTGGAGGCCTTTGGACGGTGGTTGCTGCCGCAGGTTCGTGGTCAGTGCATCGACACGGTTGAGGTGCTCAAGCCTCGGTTGGTGCGTCCGGTGTCGGTCTTTGCGTTCCAGCAGGCGGTAGAGGGGGTGCGTATTCAAGAGATTCGCCGCCGGGGCAAGTGCCTTCTGTGGGACTGCGTGCGCCCCAGCGGGGAGGCGGAGTTGTTGGTCACCCATTTGGGCATGACCGGCTCCTGGCGAATGTTGCCGGGCTCTGGGCCGCTACCGCGACATGCCGCGGTGATCTTTGGCATCGGCGAGCAGCGCGTGGTGCTGGAGGACCCTCGACAGTTTGGGCATCTTCGGTTGGGGAACGCAGCGGTGCCGGAGTTGGGCCCTGAGCCGTTGGATCCCTGCTTCACGCCCGAGTTGCTCGGCAAGGCAGTGGCCCACGGGCGGAGGCCCATCAAAGTCTGCCTGATGGATCCTTCTCGGTTGGCCGGGGTGGGCAATTTGTATGCGAGCGAAGCGCTGTTTTTGGCCGGGATCGATCCAACGACGCCGGCCCACTCACTCGGATTTGAAGCCATCGGGCGACTGCATGCAGTGCTGCGAAAACTCCTGCTAGCTGCGGTGGAACGGAATCTTCAGGCCCTTCGATCAGATCGCCTCATGCTCTACCAACAGGAGGGGGTGCCGGAGGATCCGTCCGAGGGTGGGCTTTGTGTGTATGACCGTGAGGGACAACCGTGTTTTCGCTGCGGAGCGCCAATTGTTCGTTTCATGCAGTCGGGGCGTTCCACTTTTCAGTGTCCCCAGTGTCAGTTGGCCGTGAAGTGAGTGGATGATGTGAGGGGTATTGTCAGCGAGGGGGGTTGCGGTGCTCAATAGTCCCTGTGAAACGGAATCCGAATCGATGGAGTTGGATGCTCGTGGCGCTGCTGCTCCTAATTCCCTCGGGGTGTAAGTCCGCTTCTTCGGCGGCCGCGAAGACGCCAAGGCCCGGGGCTCCGAATACCATCCCGCCGCAGTGGTTGCGGACGGAACTTCACCTCGCCGCTGTAGACGCTTCCGAATGGGAGGCCTTCTTGGCCGAGCACATCACTCCACGGTTTCCGGCGGGCTTCACTGTGGTCGAGGCTTACGGGCAATGGCGGGCGCCGCAGGGGGATATCCGACGGTTATCGACCAAGGTGGTGGTGATACTTCACCCACCCACGCACGAGGCGGAGCAGGCCATCGAGGCGATTCGCAAGGAATACTGCGCGGCCTTCAACCTGAGTTCTGTGCTTCGATCTACCACCCCGGCGCTTGTTTCTTTCTGAACACCATGTTGCCCCTTCCGATCATCCTCGCTTCGGCCTCACCCCGGCGGGTGGAATTGCTCCGGACGTTGATTCCCGAGTTTCAGGTCATCCCCAGTGATGCGACCGAGGTGCACGATGCAGCCGTTGGGGTTCGTGCGTTGTGCGAACTCAATGCGCGAATTAAGGCGACGCCCATTTCCCAACAATATCCCGGGCACTTGGTGTTGGGTGCCGACACGCTCGTGTGGCTCGACGGGCAGCCGCTGGGAAAGCCGGTCGATTTGGCCCAAGCCCAGGCCATGCTGCGGAGTCTCTCGGGCCAAGCCCACGAAGTGGTTACCGGGGTGTGCCTGATGCACGGCGACTCCGGTCGGTGTGAGTTGTTTTCGGACGTGACGCGTGTGCAATTCCGATCCCTCGATGAAGAGGTCATTCATCGCTATCTGGCGGTCGTCCACACGCTCGACAAGGCGGGAGGCTACGCTCTGCAACAGCACGGAGATTGGTTGGTGGAGTCCGTGGCCGGCTCGGAAAGCAATGTCATCGGGTTGCCGGTAGAGGCACTGCGCCAGGCTCTCGGAGACTGGGGGATTTTGCTCAGTTCGTCCCGCGTCGGCGGAACCGGCTCTGGAGGCTGACCAGCACTGCCCACACCAGCAGGGCAGCATTGAAGAGGACGAGTCGTTGAACCACTCGCTGCAGGCCCTCGGCTGGCGATCCGCGCAGCAGAGAGTCTTGAAAGCCCCAAAGGCTGACGCCATACGCCGCCGCCAAAACCAAGGCTCCGGGCACGAAGCGGAAATCGCCATGAGCCATCCGGTCGCTGAAGAGCACGTTGGCCAGCGTGAAGGCCAGCATGCCCCAGGCGAACCACGGCACTAGTGGGGCTGAAAGTTCCGTAGGAATTCCCGGTAGCAGGATTTTGACCGGCAGCCAGGGTAGAAGGGTACAGCCCAAGGCCGCCAATCCACCAAGGGTCGCTGTGGCGATCAAGGTCCAGCGGAATGCCTGATGACCGTCGCCCCCGGCGGCGCTGCGGGCCACCTTAGGAAACATGACCAGCGCCAGCGGCACGGTGAACTGGCTGAGGGCGAACCCGACCTGAGCTCCAGGCGAATAGCGGGACCCCACTTCTTTTTGCCATGCTTCGGGCACTGCTCCCTGAAGGAACAAATTGTCGAGCTGACCCAAGCACTGGAGCGCGGTGGCACCGAGAAACAGAGGCCAGAAGCCGCTGGTCGCTCCGATTGCAGGCCGCGGGGTGTTTTCAGTGGTCGGTGTGAGTGTTGTGGTTTCTATAGGCCACGGTTTCAACGCGCGAAAACCCACCACCATGGCGATGAGAGTCGCCGACAAAGCCCCAGCAACCGCGCCCGAAGCGCCTCCGCCCACCCAGGTCAGTATGGCGACCACGGAGGCAAAGCGTCCCAATCCGTCTACGATCGACATGGATCCCAGTCCGGCAAAATCTTGTCGCCCTTGAAGGATACCACGCTGAATGGCTGCCAGCAGTGACGCAAGGATCAGCCCCCAGGTGATCCAGAGAGGCAACACCGAGGTGAGTTTCAGGAGGCTCGCCAGAGTGGGTCCGCCCGGGATGAGTGCCAGACCGGCCAGCGTCATAACCAGCAGGACGATGCCTGCCGAACGCTTGAGGCCAGCCCGTGTCGCTTGGATGGCGTCGTGGGTGAGTGCTGTGGCAGTTTGTCGTGCCGTCAGAGTCCAAAGAGCCCCTTGGGCGGCGCCCACGACGTAGAAAATCGCCATCAAGGACTTGAACTGAAAATAGACTTGAGCCCCACCGAGCTTAGAGACGGAACCGTGGACCAGAGCCATTCCAGCTCCGCCCCCCAGGGTGGCCGCAATCATCCAAAGGCTCTGCTTAAGGAATTGCGATCGAGACTCGTTCATGGTTGACGCGAGGCTCGGTGGTTAACGCGAGGCTCGGCTCGTTCGCGCAGGCGGCGGAGCTTCGGGGATCGGGGCGATTCGCAGTCGATCGAGACAGGCCGCCATGTCAGAAGGCAACGGGGCCTCGAAACGAATCTTTTGGCCGGTGCGTGGATGCAGGAAAGCCAATCGGGCGGCATGGAGCATTTGACGGGGGGCCTTCCAGTGGTGTTCCTGGAAGAATCGTGCGTTGGCCCGTTCTCCGTACACGTCGTCGCCGAGCAACGGAAAGCCTAGATGGGTGAGGTGAACCCGAATTTGGTGGGTTCGGCCGGTGTGCAATTGGCACTCAATCCATGAGGCGTCCCTCAGTGACTCGAGGCAGCGGTACTCGGTCCAAGCCTCGCGTCCTTTGCCCGGCGTCGTCACCGCCATCTTCTTGCGCTGGATCAGGTGGCGGACAATCGGGGCCCGGATATCTCCGTTGAGCGGACGGACCGTGCCGATGACCAGTGCCAAATAGGCTTTTTCAACGGTGCGATCAGCAAATTGCGCCGACAGGTGAGCATGGGCCGTATCTGTTTTGGCTACCACGATACAACCGCTGGTTCCCAGGTCCAAGCGGTGGACAATGCCTGGCCGCTCGACGCCACCGATGCCGCTCAAGCGGTCTTGGCAATGATAGAGGAGTGCGTTGACCAATGTGCCAGAGGAATGCCCCGCAGCGGGGTGCACCACCAGGTCGGCGGATTTGTTGACCACCAGTAAATCCTCATCTTCGTGGAGAACAGACAGGGGGATGTTCTCGGGCAGAACTTCGCTGGGAATGGCTTCCGGCCAGCAGACCTCGATGTGATCACCCACCCGCGGATGGTCGGTGGACTTGGGGCAAGAACCGTTCACGAGCACGGCTCCCTCGGTGATCAGTTGCTGGAAGCGCCCCCGCGACGTCTCTGGGAAACGCTCTGCAAGGTAGCGGTCCAGGCGCAGGCCGGGGCGGCTCTCTGTGATCTCGATATCGATGGGTTCGGGCATGGTTCAATCACCGTGGCCTGTCCGGTGGGCGGGAAGATAAGCGGTCGGGCCTCTGAAGGCGACCGCCAATCCGGCTCATTCTTTAACCGTGCGGTTCCCCGCTTGCCGTTGCCTCCGGCGGGTCCGTAGATTGGCAGGCGTGGCGACCAAAGAGCGGACAGAGGAATCCAGCAAGGACCGTATCTGGGTCGATAGCCAAGGGTTGTTGCTAATCCTGGTGGCGGTGGTGCTGGCCGCCGCCCTCATTTCCTACGATCGACTGGATCTTGGCGTCAACACCACCGAGCCCAATAC